>JACDBY010000489.1 GCA_013694685.1 Actinomycetota bacterium | reverse complement strand
GCAGCGAGCTGCTCCGACTTCGCCTCCGCGGCCGTGCGCGCCTCCGCGGCAGCAACGACCGGATCGAGGCCGCCGGCGATGGCCGCGAGCTCCTCACGGGCTGCGCCGGCGAGAACGAGCAGATCGTCGTAGCCCGCCGCGCCGAAACGGCGTCGCGTATCGGAGATCCGCTCGAGCTCGCTCTCGACCTGCTCCAACCGGTCCGGCTCGGCCTCGAGCGAGGTGAGGAAGCCGCGCAGGTCGGAGCCGAGCTCGCGCAATCGTAGCTCGACCTCGCGGAGCTCCTCCCCCCAACCGGCCAGCTCGGGGGCCAGCCGCTCGAGCGGCGCGAGCGACCGCCCGGCGGCGGCGGTGAGGGACGCGGCCCCCTCCCCGTCGTCCGGCGTGATCGCTTCGGCCGCGGTCAGTGCTCCTTCCGCGAGCTCGGTGACGTGACGGAGGAGCACCCGCTCGGCGCGGAGGCTTTCCTCGGCTCCAGGCTCGAATCCTTGAGTTGCCTCGACGAGAGCGGCGAGCTCTCGGCGGCGCGTCTCTTCGGCGGTTGCCCCTCCCGCCAGCTCCTCGTGCCGCTTTCGCGCGGCGGCCAGCTCGCGCCACGCGTCTCGCGCCTCGCGGCGCCGACGGACCTGTTCCTCGCCGCAGTAAGCGTCGAGCGCGTCGAGCTGGTACGCGGGCCGTCCCAGCCTGCGCTGCTCGAACTGCCCGGACATTGCGATCAGCCGCTCGGCGGCGACGGCGAGGTCCTCGCGAGCCACCGCACGACCCCAGGCATAAGCGCGCGTCCGGCCATCCGCGAAGACGCGCCGGGCAAGCACGAGACCGGGCTCATCCTCGGGCGCGAGCTCGGCGAGGCCGGCCAGCTCCTCATCGTCGAGAAAGCCTTCCGGCAAGTCGAGCTCGGCCTCGACGTAGGCCTCGTCGGCAGCAGCTCCGATCGTGCCCGCGTCACCCTTCGCCCCGAGCAGGAGCCCGATCGCCTGCGCCAGAATCGTCTTCCCGGCACCCGTCTCGCCCGTGATCGCGGTCAGGCCGGCTGCCGGCGCAAGCTCTCCCTCGCGCACGAGGACGAGATTCTCGATCCGCAGGCTACGAAGCAAAAGTCCGGCTGTAACGGCTGAAGAAGGTCACCTCGGGCAGGGTCGCGAGCAACGAGCGCTGCGCACCGACGCGGGCGAGCGCTCGGGCGCCGGGCGGGAGGTCGGCGACGCGGTGGCCGTCGACGAGCGCGGTCGCGCGCACGTCCGGCGTCCTGTTCCAGACGAGCAGGTCGCTGCCGCGCGGAACGACGAGCGGCCGGGCATTGAGCGAGTGCGGCGCGACGAAGGTCACCGCCATTGCGTCCATCCCCCACACGAGCACCGGTCCCCCGTTCGAGAAGTTGTAGCCCGTCGACCCCGAGGGAGTCGAGCAGACGACACCGTCGCACCCGCGCCGGCCGAGACCCTCGCCGCCGACCGCCCATTCGAGCTGGATCATCCGTCCAACCTCGCCGCTCGTGACGACCAGATCGTTGACGGCCACGCGCCGCTCCTCCGCCACCTCCACCTCGAGGGTCGGGAGCTCCTCGACCCTGTATTCGCCGGCGAAGACGCGTGCTACTCCCGACTCCAGGTCGTCGCGTGGAATCGAGGAGAGAAAACCGACACGGCCGAAGTTGACGCCGATCACTGGAACGCGCCTGCCGAGATAGCGTGCGAGGGCACGGAGCATCGTCCCGTCCCCCCCGAGAACGAGCGCGAGGTCGACGTCCGCGGAGCCGCCGTGCTCGTCGCCGAGACCGTGCTTCTCCGCCTCCTCCTCGCCCATTTGCAACTCGACCCCCGCCTCCCGGGCGACGGTCGAGAGCCGCGCGAGCGCCGGTCCGATCGTCTGCGGCTTGCCGTGTGTGATGACGGCCGCGCGCTTGACCGCCTTAGCCAACTGCGGCACGGATTCGCTCGTCGATGTCATCCAGGAGCACGGGATCGTCGCGGTCGATCAGGTGGACGAAGAACTCGCGGTTGCC
>JACDBY010000468.1 GCA_013694685.1 Actinomycetota bacterium | reverse complement strand
GAAGCCGGTCGCGAGCTTCTCGACCTGCTCGCCTTCCTCGACGAGCTCGTAGATGGCGTCCGACTTTGCCTCGATGCCGAGGCCGGTTTCGGTGCTCGTCACCGTGCGCCCTTTCCTCGGGGTAGATGTCGACGCGACTCTAATACGCTCGCGGCGCCACTTCCGAAACGATCGATGATCGAGCATTGGAGGTACGCGCTTGCGTCGCCGCGTCTCGCGCGTACCGCAGCGCTCAGACGGAGGCCGAGTACGCGAAGTCCGAGGCGAACCCGCAGCGCCCGCTCACGGCGAAACGGAGCGCTCCGTCCGAGACCGCAAGCCGTTCGGCCACGACCTCGGTGCCCGGATGGTCGTGTCCCGGGATCCCGCAGGAGACCGTCAGCGTGGTCTCGACCGGCGCCCGTTCTCGGACCTCTACCCAGCCGCCGGCCTCGATGCTTCGCCGGTCAGGCGTATGGTCGATCTCGATCCGCGCCCTGTTCACGGCGTAGACCTCGCCTATGAACCGCGCGAAGTTCTCGAGGGTCATGCCCCCCGCGTGGCCGAGGAAGATCGCCTCCAGGGCGCCGAACTGCTCGGCGTTCGCCCGCTCGTCGATATAGAGCGACACTCGCCAGGGCGACCCAGGCTCGCCGTCGTCGTACGAGCCGGCCATGACCACCTCGAAGCCGGACAGGTCGATACCGTCCGCGTGCCCCCGCTCGACCGTCCACCCGAGCGCGAAGTCGCAGATGCCGTACGTCGAGCGACCGCCTGGCACGTCGCCGACCCGCCGGCACGGGCAGATCGCCTCGCATGTGCACGCTTCGAAGTACGGACCGGCGACGGCCCAATCGGCCAGGACGGTCACATCGACCCCATGTGCATACCGCCGTCGTACAGCGCCGGTACGAGCGACTCGACGAAAGGCGTGAGCAGGCCGGCGAGTACGAGTACCCAACCGGCTGCGCGCGCGAGCGCCTCGCCGCGGATCCACGACCGCTCGAGGAGGATGACCCCGGCGATCGACGCCATCCAGAGAAGAGACATCGTCCCTACCGCGACGAGGGTGGCCATCAGGGCCCAGCAGCAGGCGACGCACCACGCCCCGTGCTCGACCCCCACCTGCAAGTCGCGCAGAGGCCCCGTGTGACGGGACGCGGCGAGCGCGAAGGAAAGGGGCGAGCGGCAACGAGCAAGGCAGCGGAGCTTGAGCCGGCTCAGCTGGTACACGCCGGCCGCGACTAGAACGGCGCCCCCGATCCACGGCAGCGTCCCCGGCCGGCTCTCGGCGACGCGGTCGAACGCCCACGCGAGCGCAACCGCGCCAGCAGCAGTCGCCGACCAGACGACGAGGTAGCCGACCGCCAGCGAGAGCGTTCGCGCGATCCCGACGATGTCCTCGGCGTCGCGCCGGATCCCGCGGATGTATACCGACACGAACCACGCGAGCGACGGCAGCATCATCGCCGCCGTCATCACGACCCACGCCCCGGTGTAGCCGGCAATGGTGAGACCCATAAGCCCGGCCGCCGCACCCTCCTCGCGAATGACCGCAAGCCACGCGAGCGCGCTCAGCGCGAGCAACGGTGCCCAAACCCGGGCAGCTCGATCCGCGGTACTGAACGACGAGGAGACCATCCCCGCCTGAGATTCGCACATCGCGAGGCGGAGATGCCGGCAGCGAGCGCCGCCGGCTCACCGCATGAGCATCCCGCCGTTTACGTCGAACGTAGCACCGGTCGTGAACCCGGCCTCGCCGGAGACGAGAAACGCAACGAGCGCGGCGACCTCCTCCGGCCGGCCGAGGCGGCGAACCGGGATCGTCTGAATCATCGCCTCGATCCGCTCGGGAGGCACCGACGCCACCATCGGTCCGTCGATCGCCGCCGGAGCCACCGCGTTCACCGTCACGCCAGAGGGTGCGAGCTCGGTCGCGGCATGGCGCGTGAGGGCGACGATCGCCGCCTTCGAGGTCGCGTAGTGGACGCCGGTAACCGCGCGGCCTGCCTGCCCCGCGACGCTCGTGAGGTTGACGATCCTCCCGGCACCCCGGTCGCGGAGATACGCGCCGACGACGCGGCAACCCAGATAGGTGCCGC
>JACDBY010000454.1 GCA_013694685.1 Actinomycetota bacterium | reverse complement strand
CTCGTGCGCGGAGTGCCTACGCGACCTTCCCTGGCTCTGCTCGACCGCGTGGCCGGCGATGGGCACCGGCGGCTTGATGGACGGGACGACGCGGCTCTCGCGCGGCGGGGAGCCCGTCTACCACTACTCGTTCCTCTCCACCTTCGCCGAGGCGTGCGTCGTGCCCCAGCAGTGCTGCGTCTCGATCCCGCGCGACGTGCCGTTCGAGATCGCCGGGCTCGTGGGGTGCGCGGTGACGACGGGGCTCGGGGCGGTCTGGCGCACCGCGGGTGTCCGGCCAGGGGATCGGGTCGCCGTCTACGGCTGCGGCGGTGTCGGGCTCTCGGCGGTGATGGCCGCCGCGGCGGTCGGGGCAGAGCCGCTCGTCGCCGTCGACGCATTCGAGACGAAGCTCGAGGTCGCAGGCAGCTTCGGGGCGACGGCGAGCGTCGTGTGGAACGGGAGCGCCGAGGAGACCGCCGAGGCCGTTCGGGGGGCGAGCGGAGGTGGCGTCGACTACGCGATCGAGGCGACCGGCAGGCCCGAGGCGATGCTCGCCGCCGTGCTCTCGACCCGCGCTCGCGGCGCGGCCGTGCTGACCGGGATCCCGTCGGAGGACGCCATCGTGCCGCTTCCCGCGCTGACGATGCCGCGCATGGAACGACGCGTGCTCGGCTCGATCTACGGGTCGTCGAAGCCCGAGCGCGACTTCCCGGCGACCCTGGAGCTCTACCGCGCCGGACGTCTGCCGCTCGATCGGCTCGTCTCGCACCGGCTGCCGCTCGACGAGGTCGGTCGAGGGTTCGAGCTGATGCGCGGCGGCACTGCGCTTCGCGTCGTCCTCGACCTGACAAGCTGAGGTGGAGATGGACCTCGAAGCGCTCGACGGCTGCATCGGCGAAGGGTGGGGAGGCGAAGCGCCGAACGGCAGCCACGTCAACGTCGTCCTCGCGCGGCGCGGAAGCGCGACCGCGGCGGCCGTGCTGACGATGTTCGCCCAGCCGTCACCCGGCCACACCCCCGTGCTCGTCTGTGTCGGCGAGACCCCGGAGGACTACGAGCCGATTTGGCCGCCGACGCTGATGATGAACAAGGCGACGGCGACCGACGAGCGTCACCAGACGATCACTTGGGGCGCCGCGCAGCTCGGGATCGGGCAGGGCGTGCTCGACGCCGTCGCCGACGGCCTGCTCGAGGCGAGCGGGGATCTCTACGTCCTCGTCGCAGTCTGGGTCGATCCGACGGCGGACGACGAGACCGCCGTCCGCGTCGCAAACCGCATGGCGGTCCGGAAGGCGCTCGGGGTGTGTGTCGAGGGGCGCGACCCGGTCGCCGCTGCGGCGCTGGTCGAGCGGCGCGACACGCTCACGAGTCCGTTCTACGCCGGAGCCTGATGTCCGCCATCACAGCGATCGAGACGCGGACCTACCGCTACCCGTTCGACCCTCCGTTCCGCGCCGCTTGGGACCCGCAGCCGAGAACCCACCAGGACGCGACGGTCGTGCTCGTCTCGACCGACGAGGGCGTCACGGGTGTCGCCTCCGGCGGTGACGGGCTCCCCGATCGCGCGCTCCTCGAGCGGCTCCTCGTCGGCGTCGACGTCCACGACACCGACGCCGTCGGCGAGATCTGCGAGACCGTCGACTTCCACGGGTCGCGCCCGTGGGCGGTCGAGATCGCCGTCTGGGACGCGCTCGCCAAGCTCCTCGGGACGCCGATCTCGCGCCTCCTCGGGGGCCGGAACGAGCGGCTGCGTGCGTATGCGTCGACCGGGGAGTCGGTGACGCCCGAGGAGCGGGTCGAGCGCTGCCTCTCGCTCGTCGAGCGCGGGATCGGCGCGGTCAAGCTGCGGTTCCGGGGCGAGCGCTGGCGGGAGGATCTCGCAGTCGCTGAGGCCGTGCGGTCGGCCGTCGGCGACGGCCTCGAGCTGATGGTCGACGCGAACCAGGGCTGGCGGATGCCCGGCGACCGAACACCGCGCTGGGACGTCGCGACCGCCACCGCGTGCGCACGGGAGCTCGAGGCGCTCGGCGCGTACTGGCTCGAGGAGCCGTTGCCCGCCGAGGACCCCGACGCCTACGCGGCCCTCCGGGAGACGACTGGCATCCGGATCGCGGCGGGAGAGATGGTGCGCCGTGTCGGCGAAGCCGCGGCGCTCGTTGTCCGTGGGCTCGTCGATGTCGTGCAGGCCGACGTTCTCTTCGTCGGCGGATTCGGCGGCTGTCGTAGGCTCGCCGTCCTCGCGGAGGCGCACGGCCGGGCGTGGTCGCCGCACACGTGGTCGAACGGCGTCGGCCTCGTCGCGAACCTGCACAGCGCCGTGGCATGTTCCACCGTCCCCTGGATCGAGGTTCCGTACGATCCGCCGGCCTGGGCGCCGGAGCGCCGCGACTGGCTGCTCGAGAGCCCACTCGAGATCGCCGCCGACGGGACGATCCAGCCACCGGACGGTCCTGGCCTCGGGATCGCCCTCGACCTCGAGCGGCTCGAGCGGTGGCGCGTCGGATAGTGGTGCCCACGTGAGCATGCGAGTCAGGGCGGCCGTTCTCCACGAGCCGGGCCGGGTGACGGTCGAAGAGGTCGAGCTCGATGCACCGGGCGACGGCGAGGCGCTCGTGCGCGTGGCGGCGGCAGGGGTCTGCCACTCCGATCTCCATCTCGCGAACGGCGCGCTCGGCGACGGGCGCTGGCCGATGGTCCTCGGTCACGAGGGCGCAGGGATCGTCGAGGAGGTCGGGAGCGGTGTGACGCACGTCTCGGCGGGAGACGCGGTCGCGCTCTGCTTCGTCCCCTCCTGCCGGGTGTGCCGGGCGTGTCGCGCCGGGCGGCTCAACCTCTGCGAGCCGGCCGCGACGAACGGCGTGCGAGGGACGCTCATGGACGGCACCTCCCGGCTGCGCGGTCTCGACGGCACGAGCCTCCAGCACGGGTTGATGACGGCGTGCTTCGCCGACCGGACGGTGGTCTCGGCGGGCGGGGTCGTGCGGCTCCCGGATCGTTTGCCGCTCTGGCAGGCGGCGCTCCTCGGCTGTGGCGTCGTGACGGCGTTCGGCGCGGTGCGCAACGTTGCGCGTGTCCGTCCGGGCGAGAGCGTCGTCGTCGTGGGCGTGGGAGGGGTCGGGCTCCAGGTGCTCGCAGCCGCGAAGCTCGCCGGGGCGACGCCGCTCGTCGCGGTCGATCGTGACTCCGCGAAGCTCGACCTTGCCCTGAAGCGCGGCGCGGATCACGTCGTCGACACCTCGACCGAAGACCGCGTCGTGCGGACGCTGCGAACGCTCACAGACGGCGGTGCAGACCACGCCTTCGAGGTCGTCGGCCTGCCCGAGACGATGCTGCTTGCGTGGAAGGCAATCCGGCCCGGCGCGACCGTGGTCGTCGTCGGCCTCGCGGCAAAGGGGGTCGACGTCGCCCTGCCGGCGATCGAGTTCCTCTCCGACAAGGGCATCCGTGGGTCGTATTTCGGATCGGGCGATCCCGCCCGCGATCTCCCCGAGCTGGCACAGCTGGCGATCACCGGCGAGCTCGACCTGGCAGGCGTCGTGACGCACGTCGACACGCTCGACGGCGTTGGCGACGCGCTCGGCCGGCTCCACCGGGGCGAGGGCGCGCGTACCATCCTCGTTCTCGACCCCGCGACTGCGGGCGCGCCGACCCCCATGCCACGGAGGCAGACATGACCACGACCACCGAAGAGCCGCGGAGCGTCGCCGACGTCGTCTCCGATCTCTCGATCCGCACGCAGGCGTTCATCGACGGCGGCTACGTCGACGCGGTCTCGGGCGAGACCTTCGACTGCGTCAGCCCGATCGACGGGCACGTGATCGCGTCGATCGCCGCGGGTGACGCCGACGACGTCGACCGGGCGGTCGCCGGCGCCCGCGCCACCTTCGAGGCGGGCACATGGTCGCGTCTCGCGCCGAAGAAGCGGAAGAAGGTGCTCCAGCGGCTCGCCGAGCTGATGGCGGAGAACGCAGACGAGCTCGCGCTCCTCGAGACGATCGACATGGGCAAGCCGATCCGCGACGCGACGAACGTCGACGTGCCGCTCGCGACCGAGTGCATCGCCTGGTACGGCGAGGCGATCGACAAGGTCTACGACGAGATCGCGCCCACCGGGCAGGACGCGCACGTCTCGATCGTGCGCGAGCCGCTCGGAGTGATCGGCGCCGTCGTTCCGTGGAACTTCCCGCTCATGATGGCCTCGTGGAAGCTCGGGCCGGCGCTCGCGACCGGGAACAGCGTCGTGCTCAAGCCGGCCGAGCAATCTCCGCTGACGGCGCTCCGCCTCGCGGAGCTCGCAACCGAGGCCGGGATTCCGGACGGCGTGCTCCAGGTCGTCCCGGGGCTCGGCGAGACGGCGGGCCAGGCGATCGGCCGTCATCCCGACGTGGACATGATCGCGTTCACCGGCTCGACAGAGGTCGGCAAGCTCTTCCTCCGCTACTCGGGCGAGTCGAACATGAAGCGGGTCGCGCTCGAGTGCGGCGGGAAGTCGCCGCACATCGTGACGAAGGAATGCGGCTCGCTCGACGCGGCGGCGATGGCCGTCGCGTGGGGTGTCTTCTACAACCAGGGAGAGGTCTGCAACGCAGGCTCACGGCTCCTCGTGCACGAGTCGGTCAAAGACGAGCTCCTCGAGAAGGTCGTCAAGGTCGCCGAGCGGATCACCCCGGGCGATCCGCTCCATCCCAAGACGCGCATGGGCGCGATCGTCGACGAGACCCAGCTCGGCCGGGTGCTCGGCTACATCGAGTCGGGGAAGGAGGAGGGCGCGGGGCTCCATCTCGGCGGTGGTCGGGCACGCGAGGAGTCGGGAGGCTTCTACGTCGAGCCCACGATCTTCGATGCGGTCTCGAACGACATGAAGATCGCCCAGGAGGAGATCTTCGGACCGGTGCTCTCCGCGATCTCGTTCTCCGAGCTCGACGAGGCGATCACGATCGCGAACGACACGATCTACGGTCTCTCGGCCGGGATCTGGACGGACGACGTCAACGTCGCCCACAAGGCAGCCCGCGCGCTCCGCGCCGGGGTCGTCTGGGTCAACACGTTCGACGCGGGTGACATCTCGAGCCCCTTCGGCGGCTTCAAGCAGTCCGGCTTCGGCCGCGACAAGTCCATCCACGCACTCGACAAGTTCACGGATCTGAAGGCGATCTGGATTGCGTTGCGGGACTAGTTGTCGTTCCCAGACACGTTGTTGACGGTCTGAAGTAGCAAGGAGCCCTCCTAGGGTGCGGCTTGTCAAAGAGTCGCGGCCCAAAGGAGGGCTCGTATGGATCTTCATGCAAATGCGGTCCTGACCGTTCGTCAGCGTCAGCGCGTGTGCGATCTCGTCGCCACTGGGGTGACGATCACTGCAGCGGCGCTCGTGGTCGGCTGCTCGAGGCAGACGGCCTCCAAGTGGGTCAATCGGCGCCACGGAGGCGAGTCGCTGCGGGATCGCTCGAGCCGGCCGCACCGCTCGCCCAGGCGCACCTCGCGAGCGATCGAGCAGGCGATCCTGCGCACTCGAGAGGAGCTACGCGAAGGACCGCACGTGATCGGTTGGGCTCTCGGAGTGGCGGCCTCGACCGTGCACGCGGTGCTGCGCCGCCACGGCGCCTCGCGGCTCATGACACGGCCGGCGAGAGAGGAGGTCGTGCGCTACGAGCGCTCCCGACCGGGCGAGCTCGTCCACGTCGACATCAAGAAGCTCAGCCGGATCGTGAGGCCGGGACACCGCGTCACCGGCGATCGCTCGAGCCGCGCGCAGGGAGCCGGCTGGCAGCACGTGTTCGTCTGTATCGACGACCACTCCCGACTGGGCTTCGCCTCCGTTTACCCCGACGAGACGGCAGCGAGCGCTGCCGCCTTTCTCTGCGAGCTCGTTCGCTTCTACGGCTCGTACGGCATCGAGGTGGAGCGTGTGCTGACTGACAACGGCACCTGCTTCAAGCGCCGCTGGGCCGAGGCCTGCGCAGCGCACAGGATTGCTGTGAAGAAGACGCGGGCCTATCGACCGCAGACCAACGGCAAGGCCGAGCGCTTCATCCGCACACTGCTCGAGCGCTGGGCATACGCGTACTCGTACGAGCACGAGGCCGAGCGTCACGCCGCCCTCTCACCGGCACTCAACTTCTACAATCGCTTCCGTCCCCACCGCGCACTCGGAGGCCTCACCCCGCTGCAGCGCGTCAACAACCTCCCTGGGACATACAACTAGTCCCGCAACGCAATCCAGATACCTGAAAGCCGTGGTGTCTGACTTCAGTCAGACATATGCTCTGCAAGCGCCCGGAGCATCGGTTGAGCGGGTGTCTGGCTGAAGCCAGACACCGACGCGGGCGCTTACGCCACCAGCTGCACCGCGTCCGCGCCGGCCTCGTGGCAGTCGCGGCAGCGCGCTTCATAGGCGTTGCGCGCGCCCACGACGATCGTCTCACCCGCGTACGGCGCCGGGGCGCCGTTCACGAGGCGCTGCGTCGTCG
>JACDBY010000452.1 GCA_013694685.1 Actinomycetota bacterium | reverse complement strand
GCTGTCGGCGCTCGTCGTCGATCGGGCGGACGGCTGGCCGAAGTACGCGCCGCCGCTACTCGCCGCGAAGCTGCTCCGCGCCGCCCTCGTCGAGCGAGGTGTGGACGTCGCCGGCGCGGCCGGTCTCGGACGCGCACCCACGGAGGCCGTGGTCCTCGGCGTCGACCACTCCGCGAGCCTCGCTGTCCTCGTCGGCACGATGAACCGCGACAGCGACAACTTCACGGCCGAGATGGTGCTCAAGCATCTCGGCACGCTCGACGGCCGCGTGGGGACGACCGCACGAGGTGCGGCGGCCGTCCATGACGAGATGGGGGCTGCCGGGATCCCTATGACTGGTGTCCGGATCGTCGACGGCTCGGGCCTCTCGTCGCTCGACCGCCTCACCGCGGTCGCCCTCGTCGGCGTCATTCGCGCCGGGCTCGAGAACCCGCGCATCCGCGAAGCCTTCCTCGACTCCCTCGCAGTCTCGGGTCGCAGCGGGACGCTCAGGAACCGGCTCTCCGCGCTCACGGGGGTGCTGAAGGGCAAGACGGGCACGACGAGCATCGCGTGCACGCTCACCGGGCTCGTCAACGACTCGGTCGTCTTCGCCGTGCTCCAGAGCGGCTCGCCCGTCGCCTTCTGGCCAGCCCGGATCGCGCAGGACTCGTTCGTGACGACGCTCGCGAAATCTCGGTTCGCGCGCGCCGCGACGTCGCCGTAGGGACGAGATACAACCCGCCCCGGAGACCGGCAGACCCGGGCTCCGCACGACGGCGACGGGCCGGACAGGTCCGGCCCCCTACGGGGAGGCGAGCAGCTTCTCGAGACCGGTCTCGTCCAGGATGGGGACGCCCGCCTTCTCGGCCTTCGCGACCTTCGAGCCGGGGCTCTCGCCGACGATCACCCCCGCGGTCTTCTTCGAGACGGAGTCGGAGACCTTCGCCCCGAGCGCCTCGAGCGCAGCCTTCGTCTCCTCACGGCTCAGCTTCTCGAGCGTGCCGGTGATGACGTACTGCTTGCCCGTGAGCGGCCCCTCGGCGGGACGCTCCGCCGCGCCTGCGGTCATCGTCAGCCCGAGCGACTCGAGCTCGCGGACGAGGGCCACGTTCTCGTCCTCGGCGAACCATTCTGCGACGAGCTCTGCCCGGTCAGGCCCGATGCCCTCGACCAGCTCGAGCTCCTCCTGGCTCGCCGCGACGAGCGCCTCGGCGGTGCCGAAGTGGCGCGCGAGGTTCCGTGCGAGCACCCACCCGATCTTCGGGATGTTGAGTCCGAAGAGGACGCGCGAGAACGGCTGTGCCTTCGACGCCTCGATCGAGGCGATCGCGCGGCCCGCGGAGATCTCGGCGTAGCCGTCGAGCTCTGCGAGGCGCTCCGCGGACAGGCGGTAGAGATCGGGCATCGAGCGAAGGAGCCCCTCACCCCAAAGCCTGCGGACGAACTGCTCCCCCACGCCCTCGATGTCCATCGCCGCGCTCACCCAGTGGATGAGTGTCTCGAGGCCGCGCGACGGGCACGCACGGTTCGGACAGCGGTGCATCACCTCACCCTCGGGCTTCACGACCTCGGCGGCGCAGAGCGGGCATCGCTTCGGCATCCGGAACCGCCTCGTCTTCGGCGCGTGCTCGCCCGCCGGCCCGACGATCTGCGGGATCACGTCGCCCGCTCGCTGGACGATCACGAGGTCACCCTCGCGGATGTCCTTGCGATTGATGTCCTCCTCGTTGTGGAGCGTTGCGTTCGAGACGGTGACTCCGCCGACGTGCACCGGCTCGAGCTCCGCCCACGGGTTCAACGCCCCCGTGCGCCCGACCCGGATGTGGATCGCGCGGAGCGTCGTGATCGCCGTCGAGGGCGCCCATTTGTAGGCCCTCGCCCAGCGCGGCCGCTCGTGCAGCGCTCCAAGGCGGCGCTGCTGCGCGATGTTGTCGACCTTGATCACGATCCCGTCGATCTCGTAGTCGAGGTCGCCGCGCCGCGCCTCCCACGCACGGCACGCGTCGGCCACCTCCTCGATCGATTCCAGTCGCTCGGCGAGCGGGTTCGTGCGGAAACCATGCTCCCGGAGCCACTCGAGCACGTCGGACTGGGTCGGCGGAAGCTCCCCCTCCCGTGCTCCGACGCCGTACACCCAGAGGGAGAGCGGGCGCTCCGCGGTCACCGTCGGGTTGAGCTGCCGGAGCGAGCCCGCCGCGGCGTTGCGCGGATTCGGCGCCGGCTTCTTCCCCGCCGCGACCTGGCTCTCGTTGAAGCGGACAAAGCCGGAAAGGGGGAAGTAGATCTCCCCGCGAACCTCGAGCAGGCTTGGCGGGTCGCCGTCCGCCGCACGGACGCGAAGCGGCACCGCGTCGATCGTTCGGAGGTTCTGCGTCACGTCCTCACCGCGCTGCCCGTCCCCACGCGTCGCGCCCCGGACGAGGATCCCGTCCTCGTAGACGAGCGAGACGGCCGAGCCGTCGATCTTCGGCTCGATGACGTACGCCACAGGCTCGTCGGTGCCGAGGCGCTTGCGGACGTCCGCTGCCCACTTCGCGAGCGCCTCGCCCGTCGTCACCTTCTCGAGCGAGCCCATCGGCTGGAGGTGGGCGACCTTGGTGAACCCGGCCGCCGGCGCACCACCGACACGCTGGGTCGGAGAGTCGGCCGTGACGAACTCCGGATGCGCGTCCTCGAGGCCCTTCAGCTCGTCGAACAGCACGTCGTAGGCGCTGTCGGGGACCTCCGGGTCGTCGAGGACGTGGTAGCGGTAATTGTGGTGGTCGACGAGGCGACGCAGCTCGGCAATCCGCTCGCGGGCCTGTCCGTCAAAGGAGGGCATGCAGCTCTCCTGCGGTGTGGACGAGGGCGTCGGGCTCTTCGGCGAGCAGCCGCTCGTCCGCGTGGATGCCGCCCCAGCCGACCGCGATCGCGCCGACGCCCGCCGCCTTGGCCGCCCGGACGTCGAAGGGCGAGTCGCCGACGTAGACGGCATCCTCGGCGTCCGCGTCGAGGCGTCGCAACGCCTCGAGCACCGGGTCGGGATCGGGCTTGTGGCGCTCGGTGTCCTCCGCACCGACGACCACGTCCATCGTCTCGCGGAGCACCGGAAAGCGGTCGAGCGCGAGCTCGATCGTTCGCAGGCGCTTCGCGGTGACGAGCCCGAGCCGGCGGCCTTCCTGCCGCAGGACGGGCAGCAACTCTGGTACGTCGAGGAACGACTCGAGGCTCTCGTGGAGCGGCTCGTTGTGCGTCCGGTACGCCTCGACGAGCTCGTCGACCCGCTCGGGGTCGAGCTCCCGCATCTGCGCGACGAGACCGGGACCGCCGATCGCCGCCCGCACGCGCTCCTCGTCCGGCTCGCGCCCGAGCACGGTCAGGGACGCGTGCTTCATCGAGGCAAGAATGATCGGCCCCGAGTCGATCAGAGTGCCGTCGAGATCGAAGAGCACGACCGGATAGCGCACGCCTTCGATCGTAGTCAGGAGTAGTCGACGCGCTCGAGGAAGAGACCCCACGGCGGCGCCGTCGTGCCGGCCTGGGCCCGCGGCCGGCCCTCGAGCAGGCGCTCGAACGTCGAGGGGTCAGCCTCGAGCATCGTCCCGACGAGGGTGCGCACCATGTGCCGGAGGAAGGAATCGGCGGTGATCGTGAAGTGCAGCTCGTCGCCACGTCGCTCCCAGTTCGCCGCCCGGATCGTCCGACGGAAGACCTCATGGTGGGTCTCCGCCGGCGTGAACGCCGTGAAGTCGTGGTCGCCGGCCAGGGCCGACGCGCAGGCGTGGAGCGCGGTCTCGTCCACCGAGCGAGGCCACCACAACGCACGCCGGGCGCGAAGCGGAGCCCTGACCGGCGTCGAGAGGACGACGTAGCGGTACGAGCGCGCCGTCGCCGAGAAGCGGGCGTTGAAGCCCGTCTCTGCGGCCTCAGCGACGACGACGGCAACGTCGGACGGGAGCACCGCGTTGAGCGCAGCGGCGAGTCGCTGGAGCGGCGGCCCGCCCTCGGCGAGGAGGCTCGCGACCTGGCCGCTCGCATGGACTCCGGCGTCCGTGCGGCCCGCGACGACGAGCTGGTCCCAGCGCGGGAGTATCCCGGTGAGTGCCTCGCGCAGCACGCCTTCGATCGTCCGTGCCCCCGGCTGCCGTGCCCACCCCTGGAAGCCGGTGCCGTCGTACTCGAGCGTCAGGCGGAGCAGCTTCACGGGGCTTGCGTCTGGTACAAGCGCTGCTCGACGTCGAGCACGAGGCCGTCGAGACCGGTGACGACGACCTCACTCCCCGGCTCGAGCTCCGTTCCGGCCCGCGCCTCCCAGACCTCGCCGTCGAGCTTCACCTGGCCGCGGGGGGTTAGCGCGGTGACGACGACCGCTCGCCGCCCGATGAGTGTCTCGGCACCGACCGTGGCACGACGGCGCCTCGACCACCGGAGGAGGATCACCGTCTCGACGACGTCGATCGCAGCGGCCGCGACGACGGCTATCCACCCCCACGGGGACGGGAGCACCGTGAGCGCCAGGACGACTGCGAGGAGGGTGAGCAAGCGCTCAGCCTAGAAGAGTGGGCGCGGCTGAAGCCACGCCCAAGGGACCGACTTGTGGACTTTGATCCGGTGGCTAGGCCACCGGATCGAAGTCCACGAACTCGAGGAGCGCCATCTGGGCGGCATCCCCCTGGCGCGGGCCGAGCTTGACCACGCGCGTGTAGCCGCCGTTCCGCTCGCTGAAGCGCGGCGCGACATCGGTGAAGAGCCTATGCACCACGTCGTTCGAGCGGAGCTCGGCCAGCGCCAGCCGCCGCGCGTGGAGATCGCCGCGCTTGCCGAGCGTGACGAGCTTCTCGGCGTACGGTCGTACCGCCTTCGCCTTTGCCTCGGTCGTCTCGATCCGCCCATGCGTGATGAGCGCACCCGCGAGGTTCGAGTAGAGCGCCTTGCGGTGCGCGGAGTCGCGACCGAGCTTCTTGCCTGAGCGTGCGTGGCGCATCGTTACCCCGGAAGCTCCTCGCCCTTGAGCACGAGTCCGTGGGCGGCGAGCGTCTCCCGCACCTCTTCGATCGACTTACGACCGAAGTTCGGGATCGCCGCGAGCTCGTTCTCTGACTTCGAGGTGAGATCGCCGATCGTCTCGATGCCGACGCGCTTGAGGCAGTTGTACGAACGGACGCCCAGCTCGAGCTCCTCGATCGGGAAGTTCTCCATCCCGTGCGTCGTCGCGGGTGCCTCGGCCTCCGAGGTCGCGGTCTCACCGACGATGTCGATCCGGTCCAGCTCGGTGAAGATCTGGAGCTGCCGGATGAGGATCTCGGCGGCCTCGGCGATCGCGTCCTTCGGTGCGACCGATCCGTCCGTCGTGACGTCGAGGACAAGCTTGTCGTAGTCGGTGCGCTGACCCACGCGCGCGGCCTCGACCTCGTACGAGACGCGACGCACGGGGGCGAAGATCGAGTCGATCGGGATGACACCGATCGCGGTCTCAGGTCCGCGATTCCCGTCGGCGGGCAGGTAGCCCCGCCCCCGTCCGATCGTCAATGTCATCTCGAGCTTCCCCTTGTCCGCGAGGTGCGCGAGCTCGAGCTCGGTGTTCAGGATCTCGAGGTCCGCGGGCGCCTCGATGTCGGCGGCCGTGACGGCGCCGGGGCCTTTCTTCGAGAGGTGCACCTCGATCTCGGGCGACTCGCCGTGGAGGCGGCAGACGAGATCTTTGAGGTTGAGGATGATGTCGGTGACGTCCTCGCGGACGCCCGGCAGCGTCGTGAACTCGTGTGCGACGCCCTCGATCTTGACAGCCGTGACGGCGGCACCCTCGAGCGACGAGAGCAGCACGCGCCGCAGCGAGTTGCCGAAGGTGTAGCCGAAGCCGCGGTCGAGCGGCTCGATCGTGAACCGGCCGGCGCGCTCGTCGGCATCCTCGGAGACGATCCGGGGCGTCTGGAAGTCCATCAGGGTGGAACGGGTGCTCATGTGATCCTTTCGGGTCTGTCGCGTTGCGACCGCTCGGGCGAGATGTATCTCGCCCCTACTTCGAGTAGAGCTCGACGATCAGTGATTCCTGCACGGGCGTGTCGATCTCGGCGCGCTCGGGCCACTTCAGCATCTTGCCCGTGAGCCCGTCGTGGTCTGCCTGGAGCCAGGGCGAGACGGACGCGGTCAGGTCGGTCGCGTCGCGCACGATCGACTCTGCCGGGCTGCCCTGCTTGAGCGAGACGATGTCATCCGGTCGCACTCCGTAGCTCGGGATGTTGACCCGGCGCCCGTTCACGAGGAAGTGTCCGTGACGGACGAGCTGCCGCGCCTGCGCCCGGGAGCCGGCGAAGCCGAGCCGGTAGACGACGTTGTCGAGCCGCGTCTCGAGCATCCGCAGCAGGTTCTCGCCCGTGGGGCCTGTCCTCGCCGACGCCTTCTGGTACGTGTTGCGGAACTGCTTCTCGAGGAGGCCGTAGTACCGCCGCGCCTTCTGCTTCTCACGCAGCTGCAGCAGGTACTCGCTCTGCTTGATCCGCCCGCGACCGTGCTCGCCCGGCGGGTACGAGCGGCGCTCGATCGCGCACTTCTCCGTGAGGCAGCGCTCGCCCTTGAGGAAGAGCTTGAGCCCCTCGCGGCGACACTGACGGCACTTCGGTCCCAGATCGCGGGCCACTAGCCACGCCTCCGCTTCTTCGGACGGACCCCGTTATGGGCCTGCGGCGAGACGTCCTTGACGCCGAGAATCTCGAGACCCGCCGCCTGGAGCGAGCGGATCGCGGTCTCACGACCCGAGCCCGGCCCCTTGACGAACACCTCGACCTTCTGCAACCCGTGCTCCATGCCCTTGCGAGCGGCGTTGTCGGCGGTCACCTGGGCGGCGAACGGCGTCGACTTGCGGGAGCCCTTGAAGCCGGCCGAGCCGGCTGACTCCCACGCGATCACGTTCCCCTCGTTGTCCGTGAGCGAGACGATCGTGTTGTTGAACGACGTCTTGATGTGCGCCTGGCCGATCGCGATGTTCTTGCGGACGCGGCGGCGTGTGCGACCGCGCGTCGCTGCTTTGCGTGGAGGTGCCATCAGGTCTTCGTCGCCGCCTTCTTACCGCGCCCGACGGTCTTCTTCGGACCCTTGCGGGTGCGGGCGTTCGTCTTCGTCCGCTGGCCGTGCACCGGGAGGTTGCGCCGGTGGCGCACGCCGCGATAGCAGCCGATCTCCGACAGGCGCTTGATAGCCTGCGTCCGTTCGCGTCGCAGATCACCTTCCACCTCGAGCTCGCCGTCGATGTGCGCGCGGAGCTTCGAGACCTCGTCGTCGGTGAGGTCCTTGATCTTGTGGTCGGGGTCGAGCCCGAGCTCCTTGCAGACCTTGCGCGCGGTCGACTGACCGATCCCGTAGATGTAGGTCAGGCCGATCTCGAGACGCTTCTGGTTCGGGAGGTTGACGCCGGCGATGCGTGCCAAATGGGTTCTCCTAGCCCTGACGTTGCTTATGCCGAGGGTTGGTGCAGATCACCATGGTGCGCCCGTGCCGCTTGATGACGCGGCACCGCTCGCACATGGGCTT
>JACDBY010000437.1 GCA_013694685.1 Actinomycetota bacterium | reverse complement strand
GCTGTCTACACTTCCGCGCGACAGGAGGTCGCGATCCGCACCGACGATCTCGAAGGGGCGCTCGCTCTCACCGCTGCTATCGTTGCCGCCCGCCGGGTCGTCTGAGTGCCGTCCCTTCGAGGCTGCGCGAGGCCCGCATCGATCCCGCACCACGCCGTAACGTGCCCGTAATCACACGTCGTCTACAAGAGGTCTCGATGAAGCGCTCGTTCCCGTTCGCCGCCGCTCTCCTCGCCGTCGTCGTCCTCGTCGCCGCCGGGTGCGGTGACACCGACGAGGTGCCGGCCGACGCCGTCGCCGTCGTCGACGGCACGACGATCACGAGGCAGTCGCTCGACGAGCTCCTGGCGCGCGCGAAGAAGTCGTACACCGCGCAGAAGCGTGACTTCCCGAAAGCTGGCACGCCCGAGTACCAGTCCCTCCAGACCCAGGCGGTTGCCTTCCTAGTCCAGCGCGAGGAGTACGCACGCGAGGCGGAGAAGCTCGACGTGACGGTGACCGACGCCCAGATCGCGAAGAAGGTCGACGAGGTGAAGAAGCAGTACTTCGCGGGTGATCAGAGGAAGTTCGAGGCCGGCCTCGCCGATCAGGGCTACACCGTCGCGGCGCTGCACGAGGACATTCGCTCGCAGCTCGTCACCGAGGGCATCTACGCGAAGGTGACCAAGGGTGTGACGGTCTCGGAGGCCGACCTCAAGTCGTACTACGACGAGAACAAGAAGAACTACTCGGTCGCAGAGTCGCGCGACGTCCGGCACATCCTCGTCAAGACGAAGGCGCAGGCCGACAAGCTGCAGACCCAGCTGGAGGGCGGCGCCGACTTCGCCGTCCTGGCTAAGCAGAGTTCCCTCGACCCGGGCTCGAAAGATAAGGGTGGCAAACTGACCATCACGCGTGGTCAGACCGTCGAGCCGTTCGACAAGGCGGCGTTCTCGCTGAAGACCGACGAGCTCTCCGACCCGATCAAGACCGAGTTCGGGTATCACGTGATCCAGCCTCTCGCCGCCGTCAAGACCGGCTCCGTGACCCCGTTCGCGCAGGTCAAGGCCCAGATCCGGTCGCAGCTCGAAGGCGAGCGCAAGAACACTGCGGTGAACGACTGGGTGGCGGACACCCAGAAGGCCTACGAGGACAAGGTCACGTACGCGGCCGGGTTCGAGCCGCCGGACACCTCGACGGGCACCGAAGAGACCACCACCGCCGACGAGTAGCGGGTCGACCGGCGTGGGCGCCGACGCTCCGCTCGAGCGGTTGAAGGAGCTGACCCGGCGGCTTCGGGAAGACTGTCCGTGGGATCGTGAGCAGACCGCGCGCACGATCGTCCCGCACACCGTCGAAGAGGCATACGAGGTCGCCGACGCCGCGATGGGTGGCGATCCCGCGAAGCTGCGCGACGAGCTCGGCGATTTACTCTTCCAGGTCTACTTCCTCGCGCTCCTCCTCGAGGAGCAGGGAGCAGGTGATCTCGATGCCGTCGCGGAGGGCATCCACGAGAAGCTTGTCCGCCGTCATCCGCACGTCTTCGGCGACGCCGACGCCCGCACGCCCGGACGCGTTCGGGTGCGGTGGGAGGCGATCAAGAGAGAGGACGAGGGTCGAATCGGGGTCTTCCACGATGTCCCCGAGACGCTCCCGGCGTTGCTGCTCGCACGCAAGGCCCAACGGCGGGCGGCCGCCGTCGGTTACGACTGGCCCGACCTCGACGGACCCGTGGCAAAGATGCGCGAGGAGCTCGACGAGCTCCTCGCCGAGCTCGAGCGGGCGGGCCGCCCCGCCTCCGAGACCGAGCCCGATCCGCGCGTCGAGGCGGAGCTCGGCGACATCCTCTTCACGGTCGTCAATGTGGCGCGCTTCGCGAACGTCGACCCCGAGCTCGCCCTACGCGCGACGACAAGGCGCTTTCGCGAGCGGGTGGAGCGTGCGGCCGGGCTCGCCGCCGAGGCGGGGGAGACGTGGACCGAGCTCGACCTCGAAGGGCAGGAGCACTGGTACGAGCGCGCCAAGGCCGTTCTGGGGTCTGCCGAGAACCGCTAGGCCCCCGGATTGTTGCTGGGTGGGCTTCGGGCCTTCCGGGCGTGAGCTTCAGCCGCGCCCTGTCGGCCTCCGCCCCCGGATGCCTCTGAAGCGACGCGGAGAACGTCAATCGGCCCGAGCGGAGGCCAGCGCGGCAGCGACCACCGCGAGGCACGTTCCAACCTCCCGGGGCAGGCACCGCCGCAATGCCTCGTCGAGGGAGACCCACGCGTACCGGTCGTGTTCGCCGTCGAGTATCACTTGCGCGTCGCTTTCGACCTTGGCGACATGGACCGCGACGTCGTCCGTCGGTGAATCGCGCACGCGCTCGAACGGGACGCGCATCCCGGTCTCCTCGCGGAGCTCGCGGGTGGCAGCTCGATCAGGAGTCTCGCCCGGCTGACGGGCGCCCGACGGAGGCGTCCACGCCCAATCGCCCTCGAAGCGCGGGCCGCCGGGGGCAAGGCGGTGGAGCACAAGAAACTCACGCTCACGTTCACCGTCGCGCCAAACGACGACGCAGCACGCGTACGGCTGCTCGTGAGCGACCGGCAAGCCGTCCCAGGTCCGTCCCTGATCCACCAAGCCGGCACGCTATTCCACAGGTGTCCGACCCGTGGCCGACTGAAGTCGGACACGGCGATAGTCTTCTCCTCCGCATGCGAAGGAGAACACGCTGAGCGAGATCGTCCACGTCCACGGGCGGCAGGTGCTCGACTCACGAGGGAATCCGACGGTCGAGGTCGACATCGGGCTCGGCTCGGGCGCGTTCGGGCAGGCCGCGGTTCCGTCCGGCGCCTCGACGGGCGAGCACGAAGCGGTCGAGCTGCGAGACGGCGGCGACGACTGGCTCGGAAGAGGCGTGACTCGTGCTGTCGGACACGTCGACGGAGAGATCGCCGATGCCATCATGGGGCTCGAGGCGAGCGATCAGAGAGCGATCGATCGCGCGCTCGTCTCGCTCGACGGAACACCCACCAAGGGTCGCCTCGGCGCGAACGCGATTCTGGGCGCCTCGCTCGCCGTCGCAAAGGCGGCGGCCGCGGACGCAGGAGTCCCTCTCTATCGGTGGGTCGGCGGCACCAATGCCCACGTGCTGCCCGTTCCGCTCTTGAACGTCGTGAACGGCGGCGCGCATGCACAGAACTCACTCGACTTCCAGGAGTTCATGCTCGTCCCGGCGGGCGCCTCGAGCTTCCACGAGGCGCTCCGGATCGGCGCCGAGACGTACCACACCTTGAAGCAGCTCCTCGCCGAGCGGGGGCTCTCGACGGCGGTGGGCGACGAGGGCGGCTTCGCGCCCGACCTCGACTCCGCCTACGACGCGTGCGAGGTGATCCTCGAGGCCGCCGAGCGGGCCGGCCATCGCGACAAAGTGGCCCTCGCGCTCGACCCTGCGACGAGCGAGCTGCACCGGGACGGGGCGTACCGACTCGAGCGACAGGGCGGCGTCCTCGACACCGCAGGGATGATCGACCTGTGGGCGGACCTCTGCGATCGCTTTCCGATCGTCTCGATCGAGGACGGGCTGGGCGAGTCGGACTGGGCGGGTTGGCAGACCCTCACCGACCGGCTCGGCGGGCGCGTCCAGCTCGTCGGGGACGACCTGTTCGTGACGAACGTCGAGTATCTCGAACGAGGGATCGCGGAGCGGGTCGGCAACGCGATCCTCGTCAAGGTCAACCAGATCGGGACGCTCTCGGAGGCGCTCGACGCGGTCGAGCTGGCGCATCGAGCCGGCTACCGGGCGATCATCTCCCACCGCTCAGGCGAGACGGAGGACGCGACGATCGCCGACCTCGCGGTGGCGACGAACGCCGGGCAGATCAAGACAGGCGCGACCGCCCGCTCGGATCGCGTCGCCAAGTACAACCAGCTCCTCCGCATCGAGCAGGAGCTCGGAGACGACGCGGTGTACCCGGGCTGGTCGGCGTTTCCACGCGCGGCCGGTTGAGGAGCGCTCGTCAGCCGAGCCGGCCGCTTCGGCCATGTCGTTTGTGGCGATGTCCCGGGCCACCGACCTCCTCCCCACAAGTCATATTCTATTGTGACAACAGTCACGTGTCTATGACGAGAGCGTGCCGAGAGCGGGCCGAATGCTCCACAGGCGGCGCGGGGTGAGGCCGACCGAGCGTCCGCGGCGGGCGGGGTTCCGCCCGCACCCCGGCGGCCCCGCCACCGCGGGGTGTCCGTGCGCAGAGCCTCTAGTCTTGGTCTCGTGACAGGACACGAGCGCCGTACCAAGATCGTCGCGACGATCGGCCCCGCTTCGGCGAGCGCCGACAAGGTCGGTGCTCTGATCGAGGCCGGGATGGACGGTGCTCGTCTGAACCTCTCGCACGGCACCCGTGAGGATCACGCACGGTCGGCGGAGCTCGTCCGCGAGGCCGAGAAGAACGCCGGACGGCCGATCGCGCTCATCGCCGACCTGCAGGGTCCGAAGCTGCGCGTGGGAGAGTTGGGGGCGGACGTCGCGCTCGTGGTCGGCGAGTCCGTCGTCGTCGCGGGTGAGGATGCGGCACACGACGGAGACCTCCCGGTCAGCCCCGCGGTGCTCGGATCGGTACTGCAACCCGGGAACGACGTGCTCATCGACGACGGCCACGTCCGTCTCCGGGTCGAGCGCGTCGAGCGTGGTCGCGCGCGCTGTGAGGTTCTCGTCGGAGGCGTTGTCAAGTCGCACAAGGGCGTGAACCTTCCCGGCGTCACGCTGCCGATCCCGTCGCTCACCCGGAAGGACCTCGACGATCTGGACGCCGCGCTCGGCTTCGGCGTGGATTTCGTCGCGCTCTCCTTCGTCCGCTCCGCTTCGGATGTCCTCGCGCTCCGCACGCTGATCGAGGCGCGCGGCTCGCACGCCTACGTGATTGCGAAGATCGAGAAGGCAGAGGCAGTCGCCGCGCTGGACGACATCCTCGCGGAAGCGCACGGCGTGATGGTCGCTCGCGGCGACCTCGGTGTCGAGATAGGCGCCGCCGACGTCCCGCTGCTGCAGAAGCGAATCATCCTCCATGCGCTCGAGCGCGCGAAGCCCGTGATCACGGCGACGCAGATGCTCGAGTCGATGATCAACGCTCCGGAGCCGACGCGTGCCGAGGCGTCCGACATCGCGAACGCGATCCTCGACGGCACGTCGGCGATCATGCTCTCGGGCGAGACGGCCGTCGGTGCCTACCCCGTCGAATCGGTCGCCGTGATGGACAGGATCGCGCTCGCAGTCGAGCCGCACCTCGGCTACCGGCACGAGACGCCGCAGGCGAGCGATGCGCCGACGATCGACCAGGCGATGTCGAACGCCGCCTGTGACGTGGCCGAGGCACTCGCGGCGAAGGCGATCATCGTCCCGACCTTCAGCGGCCGTACTGCGTCGGCGGTCGCGCGACTTCGTCCGCAGCGCGCGATCATCGCGCTCACCCACAAGACCGAGTCGCTTCGTCACATGGCGATCGAATGGGGGCTCACGCCGATCGGAATGCCCGAGGCTCACGACGTTGAGGATCTCTGGTCTCGATCGCTCGAGGCGGCGCTGGACTCGGGGCTCATCGCGTCCGGCGACCGGGTCGTGACGACCGCGGGTACCGCGGTGAACATCGCCGGCTCGACGAACGTCATCAAGGTCGACATAGCCTGATCGCGCGCGGAGGCGGATCGCGACGGCCGGGCCGAGAGCGTCGCAGGGACGCGGTTCTCGCCACCGAAGAGAGGCTCCGTGCCGGAGCGGAAGCCCACGAGGATGCGCGGACCGCGGACGCTGCGTCTTCCGCGGAGGCTGCGTCTCCCGCGCGTGCCGCGCCTCGTCTGGCCGCTGGTCGTGCTCGGTGTCATCTCGTTCCTCTACGTCCGACCGATCACGTCGTACCTCGAGACGCGCGAGCAGCTCGCCGAGCGGCGGACGGAGGTGGCGACGTTGCGCGCCGACCGCGCGCGGGTCGTGGCGCGACTCGAGCGGGCAACGAGCCTCGACGAGCTTGCGCGGGCCGCGCGTCGCATCGGCTACGTGCGACCCGGGGAGCACCTCTTCATTGTGGGTGGCATCCCCGACTGGAAGCGCCGCCAGACGCCGTAGGACCCTCCCGGCGGTCGCTACCGTCGGGTGATGGACGATCAGAGCGTGGTGGCGATGCAGCTCGGACGGGAGCCGAGAGCGTTTCGCCGGGTCGCCATCCGCTGCCCGTTCGGTCGCCCCGCGGTTACCGAGCAGTGGCCGTACAGCCCCGACGGCGAGCCGTTCCCGACGACGTACTACCTCACGTGCCGGCATCTCGTCGCCGCCGTCTCGCGTCTCGAGGCCGCAGGTGGGGTCGAGCGCTGGAGTCATGTCCTCGGCGATGACGCGGAGCTGCTTGCCGAGCTCGCCCGGGCGACCGTCGAGCAGGTCTCGATCCGCCGGTCGCTGGCCGGGACGAACACCGGGCGTGACGGCGGCGCCGCGCTCGAGCTCGGGATCGGCGGCTCGCGGAACCCCACCGCGCTCAAGTGCCTCCACGCGCACGTTGCCTTCGCGCTCGCTCGACCTGGCTACCGGCTCGGAGAGGCCGTTCTCGCCGAGGTGGCCGAGCCGTGGCCGAAGAGCTGCTGTACGCGAGTACCATCGCCGCGATGACGACGCTCGCGAGCGCGCGCCGCGACTGGGAGGAGGGGCGGCGTAGGTTGGCGGAGGCGGCCCGCGATGACGCTCGGGCAGACGCGCTCTATCGCCAACGGGAGGCCGTGCTCGAGGAGCTCCGCCGTCGGGTCGGCGGTGTCTACACGCTCGCGGAGCTCGTGGAGGTGTACGCCGGTGCCGAGCGGTGGGTGCTGGAAGTCGTCGAGGCGCAGGCACCGTCGCGCGGTTGGTCGCAGACCGCCGCACTCGCGGGTGATGCCGCGTTCCACGCGTACAGCCTCGGCGCGCGAGACTACGCGCCATGAGGGCCGTGCGCACCTCCGGCACCTCCGGTCGGAGACCATGAGT
>JACDBY010000417.1 GCA_013694685.1 Actinomycetota bacterium | reverse complement strand
TGCTTCGACCGCGTCGCGAAGGACGGGCAACGAGCTCGCGAGCGCCGGGCCGTCCCGCCGGAGCGCGCGTGCGAGCGCCCGGGCGAGCTCCTGCACGGGGAAGCCCCGGCCCGGCTGCGCATCGACGACCTCGGTCGCGAGGACGTATGGGAGTCTGACGTCGGGATCACCGGTCTGTACCGCGACGAGCGGCACGAGGGCGCGGGTCGCCTCGCGCATCACGCGCTCGTCCTCGGCGCTCGCGTCCCCGGCGACTATGCGGACGACCGCGGACGCCTCAGCCGGGTTCCCCGCCGTCACGACGAGCGATGGGTCACCACCCTGGCGGAACTCCCGTGCGAGCGCGTCGGCGAGCACGCCGCTCACGAGGATCGGCGGGCGGCGCAGGCGCGCGTGCCGGCTGTCGCGACCGAACGCGAGCACCTGGCGGGGAGTGAGCGGGAGCGGCATCAGCGGACGGGGGCACCTGAGCTGCCTCGGAGATGGATCGCCTGCAGGAGGCCCACCGCGACGAGGTTAGCGACCATCGACGAGCCCCCGACGGTCACGAAGGGCAGCGGGATGCCCGTGACGGGCGCGATTCCCATCGTCATGCCGACGTTGACGAACACCTGGAAGAGGAATGCGAACACGATGCCGGCGGCGACCATCGCCCCGTAGAGGTCGCCGGCGACGGTCACGACCCGGAGGCCGCGCCACACGACGAGGAGGTAGAGCAGCAGGAGGATCGCCGCGCCGAAGAACCCGCGTTGCTCGGCGAACGAGGCGAACACGAAGTCTGTCGCGTGCTCGGGAAGGTAGTCGAACCGGGTCTGGCTCGCCTCGCTCACACCGCGGCCCTCGAGCCCGCCCGCGCCCACGGCGGTGATCGACTGGAGGACGTTGTACGTCTCGCCGGCGGGATCCGCGTCCGGATTCGCGAAGCTCGTGAGACGGGCCGACTGGTAGGGCTTGAGAACCTCCACCCCAGCGGCGGGCAGGAACCAGAGGACGCTCGCGAGCATCACGCCGCCGAGCACCGCGAGCACGACGAGATGGAGCCACCGGACACCGGCGACGAAGAGGACGGCGCTGAGAGCGGCGGCGTAGACGAGCGCCGTCCCGAGGTCCGGCTGGACGAAGACGAGCAGCACCGGCACGATCGCGAGCCCGAGCGCGGCGAGCACGGTGTGTAGTCGGGCGACGCCCCGGCCCCGCTCGACGAGGAAACCCGCGATCGCGAGGACGAAGAGCGCCTTGCCGAACTCCGAGGGCTGGAACTGGATCGGCCCGATCTCGAGCCAGCGCTTCGAGCCGCGGATCGCCTCGGCGAACACGTAGACGACGACCATGAGCGCGATCGTCCCGCCGTAGATGACGCGCCAGTACCTGCAGTAGACGCCAGTCGGGATCGCGATCGCGACCACGAGCCCGACCGCTCCGAGCCCGGCCGCGATCGCCTGCCGGACGACGTAGTAGTCGGGATCTCCTTGGACGTCGAACCGCGTCACGCCCGCAACGGCCCAGAGCCCGTACCCCACGAGCGCGGCCGCCGCCAGCAGCAGCACGAGATCGAGCCGCCGGACGAGCCCGACGAAGTCGGCGGTGTCGCTCCGCCGCAAGGGAATCCGCTGTCGACCGGCGTGCGCGATCATGGGCTAGTCCGTCTCCACGAGGGTCTGCGTCGGGGCCTCCACACCGAAGAACTGCTCGAAGACCCGGAGCGCGGCGGGCGCGGCCGCGGTCGAGCCGTGACCGCCGTTCTCGATCACGGCGCAGACGACGATCCGCGCGACCTCGGTCTGCGCGGGGCCGTAGCCGCACCACCAGGACTGATCCTCGGTGTGCGCGGCCGGGTAGCCGGGGATCGAGACGACCTTCTCGGCGGTGCCAGTCTTGCCCGCGATCGGGATCGCGAAGTTGGCGAAGACGCCCGACGAGGTGCCGTAGGTCGAATGGGTCGCGGAGTAGAGGCCCTGGCGGATGAACTCGAGGGCTGCCGGGTCGAGGTCGAGATCTTTCGGCGGATCGGGGGTGAAGCGGCGATCGACGAACGGCGCCTGCCCGCGGGCGCCTGGTGTCTCGACCTGCGCAAGGACGTACGGCGTGACGAGGTTGCCGCCGTTCGCGAGCAGCGCGTAGAACCGCGCCATCTGGAGCGGCGTCACCGAGACGTCCTTCTGGCCGATCGAGAATTGGATCGAGTCGCCCGGGTTCCACTCGGCGTCCCAACCGGTGAACTCCCGCTTGCGCCAGGCCGGGGTGGGTACGAGACCCGCCTCCTCCGAGCCGACGTCGATTCCCGCCGGCCCACCGAACCCAAAGAGTCGCGCCCAGTCCTGCATCCGCGAGCGACCCTTGTCGCCCCCCAGATAGAAGCGGTACCCCACCTGGTAGAAGTAGGTGTCGCACGAACGCGCCATGGCCTCGACGAGGGTCATGGGGTGGTTCACGTAGGGGTCCCAGTTCCTGAACTGCTGCTTGTCGGCCCCGTACGTGGCGGTGGGGGTGCACGAGAGGGACTGCAGCGGCTCGAGCTCGTGCTCCTGCATCGCTGCGAGCGCCACCACCGGCTTCCAGGTCGATCCCGGTGGGTAGACGCCCGTCGTCGCGCGGTTGATGCCCGGGTAGTTCTTCTTCTCCGCCGCAACCGGGTTCACGAGCGGCTCGATCTTCTTCGGGTCGACGCGGCCCACGTAGACGGAGGGCGTATAGGTTGGTGTCGACGCCATCGCGAGCACGGCTCCGTCGCGGGGATCGAGCGCAACGAGCGCGCCGCCGTTCGCGTAGTAGGACTCGTTCTCGATCGCCGTCCGGATCCCGTAGCGGAGCGCCCGCTCCGCTGCCCGCTGGAGCCCGATGTCGATCGTCAGGCGGACGGTCTTCCCGGGACGCGCGTCACGCCGGGGCTCGACGCCGCTCTTCGGCTGGCCGAGCGAGTCGACGGTGATCTGGGCCTGCCCGGCCTCGCCGCGAAGCTCGACGTCGAGCTTCGCCTCGACGCCGGCTTTCCCCACCTTGTCCCCCGGCCGGTAGACCTTCGACCGCGCGTCGAGCTCCTCCTGCGAGACCTCGCCGACGTAGCCGAGCAGCTGGGCGGCAAGCGTCTGGTACCGATAGTGACGCAGGTATGTCTGCTGGATCTGGACGCCCGGGAACTCGGTCTGGTGCTCATAGAGGTACGCGACCTGATCCTCGCCGACGGCGGTCTTCACGGTGATCGGATTGACGGGATCCGCAAAGCGCGCGTCGACCTCCTTCGCAAGCCGGGCCGGGCGCACGTCGAGCACCGCCGCGAGACGCTTGATGACGTCGTAGCGGCCCTCCTTCGGGAGATCGGCGACCCAGAGCTTTACGGCGGTCCCCGCGACGTTGTCGACGATCACGCGTCCGCGGCGATCGACGATCGTGCCGCGCAGCGCCTCGATCCTGATCGTGCGCTGCTGGTTCCCCTGTGCCTGCGCGAGGTGCGTGTCGCCCGAGAGAACCTGGAGCGACCAGAGTCGGAAGAAGAGAACGGCGAAGACGAGGAGCGCGACGATGCCGAGGAACCCGACGCGGAAGGCGAGACCAGGCGTGAGCCGGTAGGGGGCCTCGACACCGGGGTCGGGTGGCAGGAAGCGGGACGAGGACGAGCGCGACTCGCCGTAGGGCGTACCGGAACTCACAAGCCGACCTTCGGTTGGACGCTCATGCGAGGTCGATCCGCCGGGGCCGGACGAGCGGCGCGCTCTCCGAGAGGACGGCACGCGCGAGGCGGTGAAGCGGGAACGCCAGCGCTGCGGCTAGGAGGGCGCTCGGCACGACCGACGCGAGCGCCGTCCGCGCGGAGACGGACTCACCGAGGAGGACGTGGAGGGCGACGCCCCCGACGACCGCGAGGATGGTCACCGCGGACGCGGCGAGCGGCGGCGCGTAGCCGCGCCCGCGGCCGGTCGTCTCCCCGTACCTGCCCGCCCAGTAGCCCGCGAGGATGAGGATGATCGACGTCTGCCCGAGCGTGCCGAGTGTCATCACGTCGACGAGGAGGCCGCCCACGAACCCGGCCGACGCACCCGCGACGGAACCGGCGAGCAGGGCGACGACCACCACCGTCACGAGCAGGACGTCCGGCTCGGCGCCCAGTAGTCGCACCCCGCTGATCATCGCGACCTGCACGACAGCCGCGATGAAGACGAGCGGCGCGATCCGGAGGGCGAGGCTCAGCGCTCGCTCCGATCCTCGGGCAGGAGGACGAGCACGGAGTCGAGCGAACCGAGGTCGGCGAACGGCGTCACCTGCACCTGGGTATAGAGGTCGGTGTCGCTGCGGCCGACGCTCGTCACCCGACCGATCAGGATCCCCCTCGGGTAGATCGAGAGCAGGCGTTGCGAGCGCGCGCCTGCGGTCACGACCGTGTCGCCGTCCCGCACGATCGCCTCCTTTGGCACGCGGTCGAGCCGCAGAGGCGAGCGGGGCCCCCGGCCGGCGCGGACGACCCCGTAGGCGCCGGTTGCGGGGATGCTCGCCGAGGCAGCGCTCTGGTCGTCGGTGAGGAGCGTGACCTTCGCCGTGCGCGGGCCGACACGGGTCACCGTCCCGACGAGCCCGTCCTGGGTGACGACCGGGTCGTCGACGGTGACGCCCGCGTCCCGTCCTGCGGCGATCACGATCGCCTGGCTGTACGCACCTGCCGGTCGCGAGATGATCGCGGTTGCGAGCCCGGTGTACCCCTCGGGAAAGCGAGGGCCGTCGCGGAACTCGAGCAGGTCGCGCAAGCGGGCGTTCTCACGTCGCGCGAGCTCGCCTTGCGCTTC
>JACDBY010000415.1 GCA_013694685.1 Actinomycetota bacterium | reverse complement strand
GCTCGTGCTCGACGCCTGCGCTCGCCTGCTCGCGTATTCCGACCTCGGGATCGACATCGACGAGGGTCGTCGGCGGGCCGAGGCCGCGGTCGCGGACGGCACCGCTCTCGATACCTACGAGCGCTGGATCCGCGCTCAGGGTGGTGACCCGGCCCTGGGTGCGCTCGAGCTGGCCCCGATTCGACGGACGGTGACCGCCCCGCGAGCCGGCGTCGTGACCCGACTCGGGGCGCTCACGATCGGCATTGCCGCGCTCGAGCTCGGCGCCGGTCGCCGGACGAAGACGGACGCGATCGACCATGCGGTCGGCGTCCTCTGCTTCGCGAAGCGCGGTGACAGGGTGCGTGCAGGTGACGACCTCGCCGAGGTGCACGCACGCGACGAGCCTGCGGCCGAACGTGCCGCCGTTGCGGTGCTGGCGGCATACGAGCTCGGTGAGGTGGCCCTGTCAGAGCGCGGGATTCTCCTCGACGTGATCGCGTAGCAGGCCACCTGCCAGCGGTTGTCGTCGACGGGCCGGAGCACGACATCGGCCGGTGTAGGCCCGCGTAGCCGTCTCGCTCATCTCATCTCCTCCTCTGTCGTCCGGATGTCGCAGTGTCTCGACGCCGACAACCTACGATGACCGGGTGCCCGAGTTGCCCGAGGTCGAGACGGTTCGCCGCCAGCTCTCGCCGGTGCTCGAAGGCGCGACGATCACGGACGCGAAGATCCACGACACGCGGTTGACGCGACCGGTCGATCCGCGTCTCGTCGCCGACGCGCTCGTCGGCGAGACGATCGCCACGGTCGGCCGGCGCGGAAAGTACCTGCTCGTCCGGCTCGAGAGCGGCCGCACTCTCGTCGTCCATCTCCGGATGACCGGGTCGCTGCGATATGCACCGGCGGGCGAGCTTCCCGCGGACGCGCACCGACGCGCCATTCTCCGGCTCGACACCGGCACCGACATCGCGTACCGCGACGTTCGCCGCTTCGGCACCTGGGAGCTGCTCGACGAGGATCACCTGCGCCCGTACCTGGCGGCGAGGCTCGGGCCTGAGCCGCTCGTGCAGTCGTTCAGCAGCGCGAAGCTCACGCGGCTTGCAGCGGGACGGCGTGCCCCCATCAAGGCGTTCCTCCTCGATCAGCGACGCATCGCAGGGATCGGGAACATCTACGCCGACGAGGCGCTCTGGCGGGCGCGGATCCATCCCCGGCGTCCTGCGGGCGAGCTCGACGAGACGGAGCTCGCGCGCCTGCACCGGGCAGTGCGCGCAGCGTTGCGCAAAGGGGTCGAGCTCGAGGGATCGACGCTGCGCGAGTACGTCACACCCAACGGGTCCGCGGGAGGCATGCAGCGCGAGTTCCACGCCTACGGCCGTCTCGGGGAGCCCTGCGACCGCTGCGGACGGCCGATCGAGCGGATCGTCGTCGGTGGTCGCGGAACCTGGTTCTGCCCGCACTGCCAGCGGCTCTGACGCCGTGGCGTGGCTCCGGAGCGGGGGTGGGGCGTGGCTTCAGCCGCGCCCCTCGTCCCGAGCCCCTCGTACACTCGAGCCATGGCTGCGACGACGATCACCGAGGCGGTCGTCCTTCGGTCCTTCCCGTTCGGGGAGGCCGATCGGGTCCTCCACGTGTACACGGCGGCAAGTGGCCGGCAGGGCGCCATCGCGAAGGGCGTCCGTCGCACGAAGAGCCGTTTCGGCGGTCGCCTCGAGCCGTTCTCGCACGTCGAGCTCGGCCTGCATCGCGGTCGTGGCGAGCTCGGGACGGTCACCGGAGCCTCGCTCGTCCGCTCGCACGACCGGATTCGCTCCGACGGCTATCGCCTCCAGGTGGGTCTGATCGGGCTGGAGGCGATGCTGAAGCTCTACACCGAGGAGGAGCAGTCGAGCCGCGCGTTCCTCGCGCTCACGCGCTTCCTCGACGCTCTCGACGAACGCGAGCCGCAACCGGGCCGCCGCCCGGCCCTCGACCCGGTCGTGCTGTCGTTCCAGCTCAAGCTCCTCTGGCTCTCGGGCTTTCTGCCGCATCTCTCGAGCTGCGTCGAATGCGGCGAGGCCGACGGGCTCGTCGCATTCCTTCCCTCGGCCGGTGGTGCGGTCTGCGCCGCCTGTGACACGGGCGGGATCCCGCTCTCACAGGACGGGCTGAACGGCCTGGCCGGGCTCGTCGGCGCACCCATTGCAGATGCCCCCGGACTCGGTCTGGGGGACCGTGCCGCCCGCGAGGCGCTGGGCGTCGTCACCTCCTCGTACGAGTACCACGGCGGCTTCCGCCTGCGCACGCTGAGCGCGTAGGGGCCGGACCTGTCCGGCCCGCTCGGCCCGCTCCGACCCGCGCTGTCAGGCGCGCGGGCGCAGCGCTCGCCGCATCACGATCCTGGTCGGTGAGCGCCGCACGACCTCGCGAAACCCTTCGCGCTCGTAGAGGCTGCGCGAGCCGAAGAACATGAAGTCGTCATGGCTTCGCTCCTGCTTGTCGACCGGGTAGGCCTCGAGCAGCCTGACACCGTTCGCCCTGGCGTGGTCGATCGCCGCTTGCAGAAGGCGGCGTTGGAACCCGGCCCCTCGATGCGCCTTGCCGACGAACGTGCACACGATCGACCACACCGGCTTCTCGTCGACGGGCTTCATGATCGGGGAGCGCTGCAGCTTCGCGTAGTCCTCCCGCGGCCCGAGGCTGATCCAGCCGATTGGCTCTCCCCCCGAGTAGCCGATGAGACCCGGGACCATCCCGGCCTCGACGAGATCGCAGAGCTCTCGTTTGTTGTCCCGCCTCCCGGAGGCCTTGCCCGTGTGTCTGTAGTACATGCACCAACAGCCTCGCACGATCGAGCCGCCGGGGCGGCCGAACAGAGTCTCGAGGTCGGCCCAGGTCTCTGGCGTCAGTGGGCGTGCGTCGAATCGCCGGGCCACGAGCGCGCACGGTATCGCGTCTGTTCCGGGGTCTGTCCCGGAAAGGGACTGACCCCAGCGCGACGCACGGTCGCCGTCTCCCACCGCGTTCGTCTGACGCACAGGGGACAGGCCCCCTTCGGGGGCCAGTCCCCGGCTAGAACCGCTCGAGAACCCGGTCGAGGGCGCCGTCGGCGACGAGCTGCTCGGTGAGCTCGTTGCGCCCGGGTCGCACCTCGCGGCGGATGACGCCGTCGTCGCCGAGCCGGTACTGGCCGACCCAGTCGAGCCGTGGTGAATAGACGTGGATCGTCACGGCCGGCCGGCCGTCCTCGTGGCGCACGCGGTGGATGTATCCCGGCCCGCCCTGACGCGAATCGCCGGTGCCGAGATGGAGGGCGACGTCCTCCCCTCCGTAGACGAGGAGATCCTCGCGGACACCGCCTGCGGCGACGCAGATCCCGACCCCGGAGATGTAGTGATCGTGGTAGCCGGTCGCCTGTCCGGGCATCCACGACAGCACCCAGGCGTCCATTCGGTCGTCCTCGTAGAGGAGCTCGTACTGGCGCTGCGTCGCATCGACGCGCGCGAGAGGCTCCCAGATGTCGCGACGCTCCACCAGATCGCACGCGATCTGCTCGAGCTCGCCGGGTGTGAGAAGCCCGTGGTGCCGGACGAGGTCACCGAGCGACGCGAGCGCAGGCGTGAAGAGCGGTGACGCTGTCATGCTCCGACATACGAGTGTAAACCCGAGTCGGATCGTCAATGGCGCGGCGGCGCCGACCACGGCTCGACCAGACGGCCCGCGAGCCAGCTCGTGACGTTCTCGAGCGGGATGCGCTCCTGCGCGAGCGAATCTCGATCGCGCACGGTGACCGTCCCGTCGACCGTCGTCTGCTCGTCGATCGTGAACGCCCAGGGTGTGCCGATCTCGTCCTGGCGGCGATAGCGGCGGCCGATCGCCCCACTGTCGTCGTACTCGACGCTCGCCGAGCGTCGCAGCTCCTCGTAGAGCGACCGCGCCCTTTCGACCATAGCGCCGTCCTTCGCGATCAGCGGCAGCACGGCGGCCTTCACCGGCGCGAGCTGGGGATGGAGGCGAAGCACCGTCCGCTCGCGCTCGCCGACGACCTCCTCCTCGTACGCGTCGACGAGGAACGCGAGCATCGACCGGTTGACACCGAGCGCCGGCTCGATCACGTGCGGGACGAATCGCTCGCCCGAGCCCGAGTCGACCCACTCCAGCTTCGTCCCCGAGGCGGCCGTGTGCTGCGTGAGATCGAAGTCGCCGCGATTCGCGATTCCCTCGAGCTCCGACCAGCCGATCGGGAAGAGGTACTCGATGTCGCTCGTCCCGCTCGAGTAGTGCGAGAGTTCGTCCGCCTCGTGAGGGCGGACACGCAGGCTCTCTTCGCGGATGCCGTAGCGGACGTGCCACGCGAGACGCTCGGCGACCCAGTAGCGGTACCACTCGTCGGCCTCGGACGGCGGGACGAAGAACTCCATCTCCATCTGCTCGAACTCGAGCGTCCTGAAGATGAAGTTCCCGGGCGTGATCTCGTTGCGAAACGCCTTCCCGACCTGGGCGATCCCGAATGGCGGCTTGCGCCGCGCGAGCTGGGCGACGTTCTTGAAGTTGACGAAGATGCCCTGGGCCGTCTCCGGTCGCAAGTAGACGTCGGTTCCGGTCGCCTCGACGGCTCCCACACGCGTCCGGAACATGAGGTTGAACTGCCGAGGCTCAGTCAGATCGCAGTCCGACGTCTCACCCGGCCGCTTGCTCGGCCGCTTGCCGCAGCGCACGTCCTCGTGCTCCGGGTCGGCGAGATGGTCTGCCCGGAAGCGCTGCTTGCACGTGCGGCAGTCGACGAGCGGGTCGCTGAAGCCGCCGACGTGCCCGGAGGCCTCCCAGACCCGCGGGTTGAGGATGATCGAGGAGTCGAGCGCGACGATGTCGTCCCGTTCCCGCACCATCGCCTCGAGCCAGCGCGCCTTGACGTTGTCCTTCAGCAGGACGCCGTAGTGCCCGTAGTCGTACGACGAGCCCATCCCGCCGTAGATCTCCGAGGCCGGGAAGACGAAGCCACGGCGGCGGCAGAGCGAGACGATCTTGTCCATCGTGACCTCGGTCGTCATGGGGCGACAACGCTACCGTCGCCGTTGTGGCGGGGAAGCGGACACCGGCGGTCGTCGTCGCCGAACGAGCCGGGATCGACTTCGTCGTGCACGAGTACGAGCACGACTCCCGGTCGGGCCTGTACGGGCGCGCTCGGCAAGCGTGCGCGGCTCACTGACGCGAGGACCGTCGAGCGCGCGACCGGCTAGCCTCCCGGCGGTAGTGGCACTGGTCGAGCTCCACATCGTCTCCGACTCGACGGGTGAGACGGCGGCGCGTCTCGTCCTCGCGCTCGAGGCGCAGTTCCCGGACATCGAGTTCCAGGAGGTGCGGCACCCGCGGGTCGAGTCAGTCGAGGATCTCGCGATTGCGGTGCAGCGCGCCCGTGGTCGGCCCGCGGTCATGGTCTACACGCTGGTGGAGCGCGGCCTGCGCGAGGAGATGCGCAGGCTCTGCCGACGCTCGCGCGTGCACTACTGCGACTTGCTCGGTCACCCGATCGACTCGATCTCCCGGGTCGCTGGCGTCGCAGCGCGCATGGAGCCGGGTGTGCGCGCGCCGCTCGACGACACCTACTTCAGGCGGATCGAGGCGATCGAGTTCGCCGTGCGCTACGACGACGGAGTGGGAGGTGGTCTCGACGACGCAGACATCGTGCTCGTCGGCGTCTCGCGCACGTCGAAGACGCCGCTCTCGATCTTCCTCGGCTACCTCGGCCACAAGGCGGCGAACGTCCCGATCGTGAAGGGCGTCGACCCGCCGCCCGCGCTCTTCGAGATCGACCGGGCGAAGATCGTCGGGCTCACGATCGACCCCGAGCGGCTCGCCGAGATCCGCGAGGAGCGGGTGAAGTCGATGGGGGCGCCGCGGCGCAAGTACGCCGACCTCGAGGCCGTCTTCGAGGAGCTCGAGAAGGCCGAGCGCATCCATCGTCGTCTCCG
>JACDBY010000406.1 GCA_013694685.1 Actinomycetota bacterium | reverse complement strand
GGCGCACGGCCGCGCCCGTCGCAGCGCCGGACGGGCCCGTCGAGATCGGCTCCGTGCGTCTCGACCCCGCCCGCCGCAGCGTCAGCTTCGACGGCAAGGAAGTCGAGCTCGCCCGCAAGGAGTTCGACCTGCTCGCCCTCCTGATGCAGGAGGCCGGTGCGGTCGTGCAGCGGGAGCGCCTGATCGACGAGGTCTGGGACGTGAACTGGTTCGGGTCGACGAAGACGCTCGACGTGCACGTGGGTGCGCTGCGGAAAAAGCTCGATCCCAGCTACATCCACACCGTCCGTGGCGTCGGCTTCCGCTTCGTCTCGCCGGAAGAGGTCAGTTGAGCCTCCGCCTCAAGCTGCTCGCGGCGTTCGCGTATGTGCTCGTGCTCGTCCTCGTCGCGCTCGAGATCCCGCTCGTGCTCAGCCTCTCGAGCCGCGTCGACAACGAGGTGCGCTCGCGGGCCGCCTCGCAGGCTCAGGTGGTCGCGGCGGCGGCGTCGGCTCGGCTCGGCGAGCGTGGGCAGCTGCAGCGGGTCGTCGACCAGACGGGACGTGACATCGGCGCACGCGTCGTCGTCGTCGACAGGCGGGGCCGATTGCTTGCCGACTCGGCCGGCAGCCAGCTGCGCGACGAGTCCTACGCCTCCCGCCCGGAGATCGCGGCCGCCCTCGCCGGCCGTCCCGGGCAGGGAACGCGGCAGAGTGAGACACTCGGTACCGAGCTCCTCTACACAGCCGTACCGATCCTCGAGGAGGGGAGGACCGTTGGGGCGGTTCGCGTTACCCAGAGCAACGCGGCGGTGGGCGACCGCGTGCGACGCAACGTGCTCGTCGTGGTCGGCGTCGGCCTGGCAGCGCTGGTACTCGGCCTCGCGCTCGCTTGGGTGCTCGCCGGCTCGCTCGCACGGCCGCTGCGCGCGCTCGCGCGAACCGCTCGGCGCGTCGAGGAAGGTGAGCTCGATGCGCGTGCCGACGTCTGCGGTGCCAGCGAGCAGCAGGAGGTCGCGCTTGCCTTCAACGACATGACGGAAAGGCTCGGTCAGGTCCTCGAGGCGCAGCGGGAGTTCGTCGGCAACGCATCGCACCAGCTCCGCACGCCGCTGACCGGGCTGCGGCTTCGGCTCGAAGCCGCGGGCTTGAAGTCCGACGATCCCGCCGTGCAGAAGGAGCTCGAGCTCGCCGAGGCGGAGGTCGAGCGCCTGACGCGCCTGCTCAACGCGTTGCTCACGCTCGCCCGTGACGGTGAGCGTCCGACGTTGCGGGCGCCGGTGTCGCTGCGAAGCGCTTCCGAGGACGCCTACGAGCGCTGGCTTCCTCGCGCCGCGGCGAGTGGCCACGTGCTCGCGCTCGAAGGCGCCGGCGACGCCCTTGTCCGGGCCGGAGAGGAGGACGTCGCGATTACCCTCGACAACCTGATCGAGAATGCCCTCGTCTACGCTCCCTCTGGCACGAGAGTGACAGTTGCCTGGGACGAGGACGGCCGGCTCGCCGTCCTCGATGAAGGGCCTGGCGTACCAGCCGACGAGCAGCGCCACGTTTTCGAGCGCTTCAGGCGCGGTCGCACGGACCGGCCGGGCACCGGCCTCGGTCTTGCGATCGTGGAGACGCTGGTACGGCGCTGGGGCGGGTCCGCCTCGATTCGCTCGCGCGACGAGGGCGGCGCGCGAGCCGAGGTCGTCCTGCCCAAGGTGGGGACGAGTTGATGCGGTCCGTGCTCCTCGGGCTGCTCGGCCTCGGGCTCGCCGTGGCGGTCGGCTTCGGCGTCCACCTGCTGATCCGCGACACGATCTCGCTTCCCGTCGTCCAGCTCGAGCAGCCACCGCCGACGCCGGCGCCGACAACGACTACGGCACGGCGCGAAACAGCGACCTCGGAACCCCGATCGACGTCCACCGAGCTAGAGACCGAGCCGAAGCCTGAGACCGAGCCGAAGCGTGAGACCGAGCCGAACGAAACCGAGCCGAAGCTCGAGACGGACGACTCGTCCGGCCGAGGCCGTGGGCGCGGCCGGGGTCGATCAGGTGATAACAGCGGAGGCAACAGCGGTTCCGGCGGCGGCGACGACTGAGACATAGGATCTCGCCGGATGGCGACCGACACCCAGCGCGAGAAGCGAAGGCTGATCTTGCGGGCGGCGATCACCGTCTTTGCGCGTACCGGCTACCACACGAGCCGTGTCTCCGACGTCGCGAAGGAAGCCGGTGTTGCGTACGGACTCGTCTACCACTACTTCGGGTCGAAGGAGGATCTGCTCGAGGAGATCTTTCGCAGGACGTGGTCGAGGATGCTCGAGGCGGTGGAGGAGGTCGAGCGGACGGATGTTCCCGCTCGGGATCAGCTCGCGGGTGTCGCCCGGATCGTTCTCGGGGCGTGGCAGGTGGACCCCGACCTCGTCCGCGTACTCGTACGCGAGGTTGCCCGCAGCCCCCAGCTGGGGCGGGAGGTGGACGAGATCGCGCATGCTTTCGCCGCGCTCGAGCGCATCGTCGTACGCGGACAAGAGCGCGGGGAGCTGCGAGCAGGTATCGATTCCAGGCTGGCTGCGTGGGTGCTCTATGGGGCTTTGGAGGAGATCCTGACGGGTTGGGTCTTCGACCGCCTCGCATCGGCGCCGGACGACGTCGACCGAGCTGAGCAGACTGTGGTGGAGCTTCTTACCAACGGTCTTGCAGCCGATTGACTTGTCAATCGGTGCCGACTGATTCATCAGTCAATTGCCGCGACGATTGCTGAGGGTTTACATGCCGAAATGCGGCGGTAAGATTCACGAGTTGGTTTCATCAACTCACGTGAATTGGAGTCCCGCATGCGCGTACGTCTTCTGCTCGTCGGCCTGTTCTGCGGGCTGATCGCGCTCCTCCCGGCTGCTGCGAGCCACGCGGCCGCGCCGAGCGCAGGCACCATCTCGCAGGCGACCGCGTCGTCCACCTGGACGGGCGGCCCGTTCCTCACCTCGAATCCATCCGGCCTCTGTTTCGCGGTCGATCCGTCGTGCGACACCTATCTGCTGACAATCGTGCCGCCGGTGACCGGTAACTACACGGTCGAGATCACGACGACGCCATCTTCGGAGGGCGACGACTACGACCTCTACGTCGACGGGCCGACGGGTGCGCGCGTCGGCAGCTCCGGCTCTCCCGGCGGTCACGAGAAGGTCGTCTTGACGAACCCGCCCGCGGGCACCTACAGCGTCAGGACGCTGGCGTGGCTCGTGACTCCCGGTGGCACGTACGCGGGCAAGGCGACGCTCGCCGTCGGAGCCGCTCCGCCGCCGGCCGACACCGGCAGCGTCCTCTACGAATACGACCCTTCGGCCGCACAAGCGACGGTCGAGGTGCCGCTCCGCGTCGTCGCCGTCGGCTTCGCGCCGGGTGAGCTCGACGAGGCGAAGGTGCTCGGCGAGGTGCCCAACTTCCAGCGGCCGGGTGTGCTGATCCCGCGCGGCACCTCTTCGAGCGGCGACCAGTTTCCGCTCTTCGGCGCCGAGACGCTCGTCAATCACGGGCGCAACTACTACAACAACACGAAGCCGTACACGGTCCCGTACGAGTACACGTGGAAGCCGAAGCTTATCTACGCGTCGACCGAGTTCACGACCGGGCTCTTCAACGCGATGAAGGCCAACTCGGCAACCGGTGACTTCGCGAAGTCGGGCAACCGCCAGTACCTCGAGACCTACAACGCGACCCGCGGCGCCTATCGCGGCACAGGTGCGCTCGTCGAGCCGAACGCCCCGGTCCGTTTCGTCGACGGCGAGAAGGTCGAGGACTGGATCGCCGCCAACTCGAAGGCGATGCTCGGCTGGGACGACCCTGCCCGCGGCAAAGGCGCGGGCCAAAATCCCGGCTACACGGTCTACATCCTCAACACCTGGGACTCGGCGGAAGCCCGCTCGATCCTCAATCCGGAAGACGAGTACCACGTCTGGAAGGTCAACCGGACCGATCCCGACACCGGCGACTTCGACGGGATCGACTGGGCGCGCAACTGGGGCGGCCGCTACCGCTTCATGATGGTCGATACCGGCGCGGCGCCGAATCCGTACGAGGCCGAGACGTGGGGCAACCGCAACCGCTCCATCTACGGCTCGGCGAACTACGACCCACCGCTCTGGGAGTACCGCGCGAACGCGCCGCGGCCGGTCACGCTCGTGGATACGGGCGAGGGCATCGAGCAGGCGATTACGCCCGGCTCGACCTGGGATGCAGACCAGCTCAATCGGATGCTCGGCCGGACCGTGAACCAGGCCGCGTCCTTCCGGTTCCTGCACTCGTACCTCTACGAGCCGTATCCGGCTACCGGCCAGTACTGGTTCTCGGACAACGTCTGGCACGACGCGAAGGCGGAGCTGCCATGGGCCTCCGACCTGAACAAGCTCTACAACCAGGACGTCGTCCTCACGGGGCTCCGGACGCTGACCCCCTACCTGACCTTCGCCGGGGACGTGCGGTTCGCGTACCTCGCCCAGGGCGGGGCCGACAACGACGCCGATCAGGCGATGCTCGACCAGGCCAAGCG
>JACDBY010000398.1 GCA_013694685.1 Actinomycetota bacterium | reverse complement strand
CCCACGCAGCTGACGGACTCGGTAACTCAATCCGCCCGGGAAAGGGCACCTTTCCCGGGCGAGGGCAAGGCGACTAGACTGCCCTGATGGACGTACTCGTGCTCATCGACAAGCTCGACGACCTCGTGCACAACGCGAAGGCCGTGCCACTGACCGATCAGGTGCGCATCGACCGCGAGGAGATCTACGACATCCTCGATCAGATGCGCGCGACGATCCCCGAGGAGATCAAGCAGGCGCGCTGGATCGTGAAGGAGCGCCAGGAGATGCTCGCCGAGGCGAAGCGCGAGGTCGACCGCCTGCTCGGCGAGGCGCGTGAGCAGGCCGTTCGCGAGGCCTCGCAGACCGAGATCGTGAAGATCGCCGAGCGGCAGGCGCAGGACATCATCGACGAGTCCAGACGCTCCGCGCGGGAGACGCGGCTCGAGATGGAGGACTGGGCCGACGGGATCCTCTCGACCCTCGAGGTCAATCTCGACCGCTTCCTCACGGCCGTCAAGCGGGGACGCGAGCGGCTGCAGGAGCGCTCGCAGGAGAGCGTCGTCGCGGGCGTCGGGCCGAACGACGACGGCGACCGCTCCTCCTCGCACTAGAGAGCTTCGGTGGACACCTACCTCGCCGTTGCGAGCAAGCGCGACGAGCGGCGCTACGCCGAGCGCGAGGTTCCGCCCGAACTCGTGCGTCGCATAGTCGACGCGGGCCGCGTCGCGGGAAGCTCGAAGAACTCGCAGCCCTGGCTCTTCCTCGTCGTCGAGACTCCCGAGCTCCTCGAGCGGCTCGCCGGACTCGTCTATGCGCCGGAGAACGTCCTCGGCGCGAAGCTCGTCGTCGTGATCGTGACGACGCGGGGGCGGGTCGGCTTCGACCACGGGCGGGCTGCTCAGAACATGATGCTCGCGGCCTGGAACGAGGGCGTCGTCTCGTGTCCGAACGGCGTGAAGGACTCCGACGCCACGTCTGCGCTCCTCGGTCTCGAGGGGGAGGAGCGGCCCGCGAACGTGCTCAGCTTCGGCTACCCGGCGCGGCCTCATCGTCCTGAGCGCACGGCCGAGCAGTGGGCCGAGCGGGCGAATCGGCGGCCGCTCGAGGAGGTCGTGCGGCGCCTGTAAGACGCTACCGCTGCTGCTTGGAGCGGCGCTCGTCTTCCTCGCGGGCCTTCGCGTGAGAGGCGATCCGCTCGCGCACCGTGCGCTGCGTCTCGTCGCGGCGCGCATGCTCCTCAGGCGTCATCTTCGGGCGCTTCTTCTTCGCCATTGTCCTCCTCCAACAGGTTCCGGATCTCCCGCACGCCAACCTGGATGTCGCCCGGCAACGCCATGACCGTCGTGACGTCGCGATGCTCGAAGGGCACGTCCACCAGCGAATGGTTGCGAACACATGGCCGCGCCGCAAGTGACGGCTCGAGACCCGTCCCCGCCCGAGTAGGCGCTGGGGGCGGGTTGCTACCCTCGCTTTCGTGACGAGCTTCAACCTGCGGCAGCTGAAGCTCCGCTCGGGTGAGCAGTTCCGCGACGAGGTCGAGCTCGAGCTGGAGCCGCTGACCTCCGGCGGACAGCGCTACCTGCCCATTCCGGAGCGCGTTCCGGCAGAGCTCGCGATCACCCGGGCGAGTACCGGGACGGCCTTCGAGCTCCGCTTCCGCGCCCGCCTGCACGGCCCGTGCCAGCGCTGCCTCGCCGATGCCGTCGTCGAGCGCGACGTCTCGGCCCGCGAGTACCACGCCTCCAATCCCGCCTCGCCGGAGGAGCTCCGGAGCCCGTATGTCGCGGACGACCGGCTCGACCTCTCGGGCTGGGCCCGCGATGCGCTCGTTCTCTCGCTGCCCGAGCAGTTGCTCTGCCGCGCCGACTGTACCGGGCTCTGTCCCGAGTGCGGCAAGAACCTCAACGAGGAGCCGCACGAGCACAAGCGGGAGGAGAGCGATCCGCGCTGGGCCGTCCTCGCGGAGCTGCGCGAGCGACTGTAGCCGTCGCGCCCGCGTCGCCGTCTGCGTTGGCTTCCAGGCAAGTCTGATCGCCGATTCCGCTTCTGAACGATCGGGCGTCACGCGCTCTCGTCT
>JACDBY010000111.1 GCA_013694685.1 Actinomycetota bacterium | reverse complement strand
CGAGGGAGCGGTGCGGTCTGTGCGCGTTGTAGTGATCGACATACACGCGGAGCACGTGCTCCAGGTGCCGACGGTTCACGATCAAGAGCCAGTCGAAGCATTCTCGCCGGACGGTGCCGACGAAGCGCTCGGCGATCGCGTTCGCCTTCGGCGCTCGCACCGGGGTCTTGATCACTTCGATGCCTTCGCTTACGAAGACCGCGTCGAAGTTGCGGGTGAACTTGCTGTCACGGTCGCGGATCAAGTAGCGAAAGCGCGATGGCTGCTCGTGGCGCGTCCAGGCGAACTGGCGTGCCTGCTGTGTGACCCCAGGCGCCGGTCGGGTTGGCGGTGCAGCCGGCGAGGTGGACGCGGCGGCTGCGTAGCTCGATGAAGAAGAGGACGTACAGACGTTGCAGCGAGATGGTCTCGACGGTGAAGAAGTCGACCGCGATCATGCTGCGTGCTTGCTGCCGTAGGAACGTCCGCCATGAAGGGCCAGAGCGCTCACCGGCAGAACCGATGCCCGCCTCGCGCAGGATCTTCCGGACGGTCGTTGCCGACACTTTCAGGCCAACCCCACTGATCTCGCCGACGATCCGCTGGTAACCCCAGCGTGGGTTCTCCCGCGCGAGACGAAGGACGAGTTCGCGGATCTCGTCGCCGACCAGCGGTCGACCAGTCCGACCGCCGCAGGTCCAGCGGCGAGCAATGAGCCGCCGGTGCCACCGCAGCAGTGTGGTCGGGGTCACCAGAAATGAGCCCCAGCGCGGGCGAGGGAGCAGCCTGCTCGCGGCGGTGAGTATGAGCCTGTCGCACGGGTGTAGCTTCGGCCGAGCCGCCTGGCGGCGCAGCACCGACAGCTCATGCCGAAGCACGACGATCTCCAGCTCCTTGAACCCCTCGGAACGACGGCGCAGGAGTACGAGCTGGAACAGGCAGCGCAACGCCAGATAGCCAAGCGACCAGAACAAGAGCAACTCCTCGGAATCAGCGGGACGAGGCGGCCGACTCTACGGACGAGTCGAGAGCCCGCGACGCCGAACTGGGTTTACGCACCCCACACCCTCCTCAAAACCTGAATGGTAAGGAGGGGGTCGACGGTTCGAGTCCGTCAGAGGGCTTAAAGTACCTGCACATCAGTATGTTGTGTTGCCTGATTTGATATGACTGAGCACCTCCTTAAAATAAGAGGGGGTCGACCATCGACGGACACGCGAGGCCCGACACGCCGATCCCCAGGCTCAAGAGAGAGACGCCCGAAGCTTCGGCGCTGGCGAGGAGTCCGCGTCTGCAGTCGCGTCGGTCTTCGCTGCGGCGACCAGCCGTTCGATGTCGGCTCGACCCACGTCGCCGGCGGCCACCACGAGGGCGTGGCGAAAGGTCAACTCGTCGGCTGCTGGAAGAGTGAGCCGCTCGGAGAAAGCCAACGCGGGGCTCACGCACGCGATCGGCGAGGTCCGAACGAACCACTCCGTCGGATACCGGAGGTTCGTCGTGTCGTCGATGAAGATGAGCGTAGAGAGGCTGCCGCTGTCGTGGCATCCGGTGAAGGCAAGCCACTGCGCGCGCGAGCCCATGATGTCTGTTCCCCCGAGGCCCCCGGCGGCGATGATGCGCCCCCCGACGAAGGAGTCCGGCCCGCGCCAGAACAAGCCGCCGTACCCCGCGTCCGGGCGACCCTCGATCGCCGGGCTCGCGAAGACCAGATCGTGCGAGGCGAGGTTGCGGAGCTGGAACGTGAACGAGAGCTGGTAGACGCCCGCGGATGAATCCACCCGAGGCACTTCGATCGTGCGACGCTCCTCGATCCAGACCTCGCCTGCGGCCGTGCGCCAGGTGAGCCGCTCCACCAGTCGAGCGGCGGTTCCATCCGTCTCGAGCTCCTTCCACTCCACGTGCTCCATCGTTCCGTTGTTGGGCAGGTCGACGTACCCTGACCCGTGAACGTACGTTCCGCCGCCCCAGAAGTTCTGGCCTGAGAGGTTGGGCGCGGTCATCTGGACTCCCTTGTGCCAGACGTGATCCTCGGGCCGGAATCCGGTAATGACATCGCCCGAGAGCGTGCGGACGGGATGGAGGTAGGGCTTCGGCGACTCTGAGCGCGGAGCGTCGACCCGGTAGACGTACGTGAAGAGCGGCAACTGACCCCAGAGAACCTCTACGCACTCGTCGGCGGTATCCGCGAGGAGGAGCCGCTCCGATGTCATCCGGCCCCCCGCGACCGTTCAGCATTCCGAGGGGCCCACTCGGCGAGGTTCCCGTGCAGAGCACTGTAGAACGGATCCTCGCGGGAGAGTGACGCTCGAGCCACCGGGACGCCCGTCATCGCCGAGCGATACAGCGCAGTGATGAACTCCATCGTCGGCCGCACCTCGCGAGGGCCGGTCGGCGGACGGCCGCCCTCGCGCATGCTGTCAACGATTGCCCGGAGCTGCGAGGCATGGGTGCTCGGAAGCTCTGCGGGCGTCCGAGCCCACGCGTCTCCGAGCGCCTCCTCCTGCTCGCCGGGACGCGGTGTGAAGCGCCAGTCGGCGTCCGTATAGCCGTAGAGGTGCCGGAACTCCACCGTCGCCTGCTGGAAGTCGAAGCGGAGGTAGGTCTCCTCGCGGGGCGAGACGACGCTCGTCACGAAGCTTCCCCGCGCGCCGCTCTCGAACTCCACCATCGCCATCGAGACGTCCTCCGTCTCGATCTCCCGATCAACCCGGCCGATCATGCCCCTCACCTCGGTCCAGTCCCCGAGCAGCCAGAGCACGAGATCAGTCGCGTGGATGCCGTGCCCCATCGTCGGCCCTCCCGCTTCCGTCTCCCAGCGGCCGCGCCAAGGAACTGCGTAGTAACCGTCGTCCCGAAACCACGTCGTGTGACAGATGGCGAGCAGCGGCCGGCCGAAGGCCTGGGTTTCGATCAGCCGGCGCAAGCGCTGTGCGCCAGAGCCGAAGCGCCACTGGAAGACGAAGCTGCAGTACCGTCCGGTTTCCTCCTCGGCTGCCTCGATCTCGTCGAGCTCGGCGAGCATCGTGCACGGAGGCTTCTCGCAGAAGACCCAGGCGCCCGCACGCAGGGAGCGGATCGAAAGGGCCGCGTGGCTCGAGGGCGGCGTGCAGATGTGAACGAGACGCGGCAGTTCCTGCGCGAGCATGCGGTCGAGGTCGGTGTAGCGCCCGGCGATTCCGTACTGCTCGCAGAAGACCCGCAGTCGCTCCTCGTCGACGTCGACCGCCGCCACGAGCTCGATGTGCTCCGCGAGCTCGCGAATCGCCGTCACATGAGCCTCTGCGATCCCACCGGTGCCGACGATGGCGGCGGTGATCTTCTCGACGCTGCCTCGGTCTGTGCGGCTCATGAGACCGAAGCGGCCACGGCATCGCCGGCGAGCCGCCTGAGCGCCGTCTCGTCGGGCTCGATGCCAATGCCGAGACCCGAGCCCAGCCGCACGAAGCCGCCGACCTCGAGCTCGCCCTTGGTCGGAAAGAGCTCGGAGTCGTCGACGAACTGGCTGCCGTTCAGGCCCGCCGGTCCCGTGCACCCGACGGCAGCCGCTACCTGGCAGGCCGCGAGCTTCGTGATCATGCTGTCCGTCAGACCGCTGACCAGCAGGCCAAGCCCGGCAGCATCGGCGATCGCGATCTGCTGGAGCGTCGGCCACAGCCCTGCGCTGCGTGTCACCTTGATGACGAGGTAGTCGACGACTCCGGCGGCCGCGGTCCGGAAGAAGTCCGTGGCGCTCACGCTCGACTCGTCGACGGCAAGTGGCATAGTCGTCGACTGCCGGAGAGCGACCATGAGGTGCCCGGCGTCCGCGCGCAGAGGCTGCTCGAGCACGTCGGTGCCGGCCGCCGCGAGACCGGCCGCCAGCCGGCGAGCGCCGTGCAGCGAGAGGCCCTGGTTCGCGTCCGCCCACACGAACGCGTCGGGCCCGGCTTCGTCGCGGATCGTCCCTGCGATCGCAAGGTCGGTCGCGGGCTCGACTGCGACCTTGTAGTTGAAATGCCGAAAACCGGCCGTGCGTCCCTCGGCGACGTCCTCGCGCACAGATGGAGCGTCGTGCGCAGTGAGCGTGTAGCTGAGCTCGACCTCGGCGCGCTCGTCGGATCCGCCGAGGAACGCCCGCAGCGTCATCCCTGCCGCGCGTGCGCACAGATCGTGGAGGGCGACGTCGACGGCTGCCTTGGCGATCGGCTGTCCCGTTGAGGGGCCGAGGCCGATGACCTGCCTCATCCGTTGGTGAAGTCCCCATCGGTCGCTGATGGGGAGCCCGATCACGGCGGGCCCGAGGTAGCCGTGGATCGTCGAGAGGATCGTCTCGGCCGTCTCGTAGGACCAACTCGGGCTCGGCCGCGCCTCGCCCCAGCCGAAGCGGCCCTCGTCGTCGATCAGCTTGACGAAGATGTGCGGGGCAGTCGCGCCGGCTGACCCGGCGGTCCCCGACGCGAAGACGAAGGTCTTGAGGACAGGGAGGTCGACGCGGAACGTCTCCACGCGGGCTATCCGGCTCATGCCGCCGTCGCCCCCCTGCTCACGGTCCAGACCGAGGAAGCGTCGGGGATCGAAGCTCTACCCGGCCGAGACAAGACGAGATGGGTTGATGAACTTGAGCGCGACAGCGAGCAGGGCGACGTTGGCGGACATGTAGATCACAGCCATCGCGTCCACGGATTGGTCGACCCGGAAGCCTGCCCCCGAAACGGCAGCAAAGAGCTTCACGACGAGTGTCGTCTGCTCCGGGCCGGCGACGAAGAAGGTCAGGTCGAAGAGTGCGAGCGTCCGCACGAGCAGCAAGACGGAGACGGCAACGATGCCGGGGACGAGCAGCGGAAAGACGATGCGCGCGAAGATGCGGAGCTGGCCGGCTCCGAAGACCCGGGCCGCCTTCTCGAGCGAGACATCGATCTGCTCGACGAAGGGCACGAGGATGAGGATCGCGAAGGGCACAGCGGGCACGAGGTTGATCAGCACGACCCCGGGCAGCGTCAGCGCCAGGTGGAGGTCGTAGAAGAGAATCGCGAGCGGTACGCCGTAGGTGATCGTCGGAACCACTACCGGCAACAGGAAGAGAACCATGACAAGGCGCTTACCAGGGAAATCTCGCCGTGCGAGGGCGTAGGCGGCCGGCACCGCGATGAGGAGCGAGATGATTACGACGGCGATCGCGACCTCAGCGGTGACAATGAGGACGGAGGTGAGGTCGAACTCCTCCCACGCCTGCCCGTACCACTTCGTCGTGTAGCCCTCCGGCGTCCACGTGGCGAACCACCGCGTCGCGAACGACGAGAGGAGCACCGACCCGACGGTGCCGGCGAGCATCGTGAGGAAGAAGACCAGGACGCCATAGGTCAGCCACCGCGTCGGGCTGCCGGCGATGCGCCAGCGGACGCCTGCTGGTCGGGTCGGGCTCGGCGTGACGTCGACGCTCACGGCTCAGCCC
>JACDBY010000105.1 GCA_013694685.1 Actinomycetota bacterium | reverse complement strand
GCGGACAGGCTCGCGAGACACCCCTTGTAGTAGGCCACCTGCTTCATGTGGGGAAACCTAGTCGGCCGCGACCGGCTCGTCGTCGGGCAGGTACGGCTTTGGGAACGAGTGGGGGTCGTCGTAGGGGTGGCTCGGCCCGTCGACCATCTCGCCCTCGTGCTGGAGGTGGAGCAGCGCTTTCTCACCCTGCACGATCCCCGCCGCTCCGTCCCTGCCCTGGGTCTTGACGAGGTCGAAGAGCGCGCGCGACTCGCCGACGTCCGCGGCGACGTGCGGTGGGAAGGGCGGCGGGACCTTGCCCTTCGGCAGGAGCGCCATCGCGAACTTGATCTCCTTGATCGCCTTGACGACGCCCTGGGTCTTCGGCACGAGCTCCGTCTCGCGCAGCCAACCGGTCGTCTTCGCGGAGGTGACGAACCACTTCGCGTGTTTCGCGCCCATGTCGCGATCGATGCCGAGCTTCATCGCCTCGGCGCCGAGCTTCGCGATCGCATCGCGCGGGTCGACGCCCTTCGGGCACCGCTCGTTGCAGAAGTAGCACCGGGTGCAGTCCCAGAGCCCGTGCTCCTCGCTGTAGCGCTCGAGCCGCTCGATCGTGGCGCCGTCGCGCGCGTCGCCGACGAAGCGGAAGCCCTTCGCGAGTGCGGCCGGGCCTAGGAAGTCCGGGTCGGACTCCATTGAGTTGCACTCCGAGACGCAGCAGCCGCAGTTGATGCAGAGCGACTCCTTGTGAATCCCTTCCATCTGCTTCTGCGAGACGACGTTCTCGCCCTCCGTCGCCCGGTCGAGGCGAGGCTGGAGGTACGGCTGGATCTGCCGCATCTTGTGCCAGAACGGATCCATGTCGACGACGAGGTCCTTGACGACGGGCAGGTTCCCCATCGCCGAGACGACAGGTACGCGGCCGTCCTTGACGAGGTCGGTCATCCGCACCTTGCAGGCGAGCACCGCGGCCCCGTCGACCCGCATCCCGCACGAGCCGCAGATCATCATCCGGCAGCTCTTGCGATAGGCGAGCGTCCCGTCGACCTTGTCCTTCACGATGTCGAGCGTGTCGAGCAGGGTCATCTCGTCGGAGATGTCGACCTCATAGGGCTTGAGCGCGCGCTCGCCCGTCGACGAGTTGTAGCGCCAGATCTTCAGCTCTACTTTCATCACATCCTCGCTCGATCGGCCGTCGGAAACGCCAACCCCCCGCCGGGGCACCCCAACCCACCACCCACTGACAATTCTATCGGGTTTGTTGTCTCGATGTGCAACAAAACTGTGCCAACTCCGTGCCGATTCTGTGCCCGGCCCGCCGCGCTCAATAGGTCCTCGCCATCGGTTCCCACTTTGTCATCCGTACCTCGCCGTACGACAATCTCGGGCCGCCGTCCTCCCAACGCGTGAGCGAGTGCTTCAGGAAGTTCTCGTCGTCGCGCTCGGGGAAGTCGGACGGCCGCGAGTGCGCGCCGCGCGACTCGCGCCGAGCGATCCCCGCCTGGAGCATGACCGACGCCAGATCGAGGAGGTAGCCCAGCTCGATCGCCTGCGTCAGGTCACTGTTGAAGACCGTGCCCTTGTCCTCGATCACGATGCCGCGGTCGAACCGCACCCGGAGCTCGTCGATCACCCCGAGCTGCCGCTCCATGCGATCGGGGTAGCGGAAGACGCCAAAGTTCTCGAGCATCGACTGGCCGAGCTCGTCACGTATCTGCCACGGCCGCTCGCCCGTCGAGACGTCCAGGAGCCCCTTCACCCAGGTCTCTGCGTCGGAGCGCGCCGCCTCGGTGTGACCGTTCGCGCTCGCCGCCCGGCCGAGTGCCTGCTCGGCCGCGTGGAGCCCTGCCCGCCGTCCGAACGTGATGGTCTCCATCAGCGAGTTGCCGCCGAGCCGGTTCGCGCCGTGCACCGAGACGCACGCGACCTCGCCGGCGGCGTAGAGGCCGTCGAGCTCGGTCAGGCCCCACTCGTCGGTCTCGACGCCGCCCATGTGGTAGTGGGCGCCCGGGCGGACGGGGATCGGCTCGTAGATCGGATCGACGCCGGCATACGTCATCGCGAGGTCGCGCGAGCCCGGGAGTTTCGAGAGGATCTTCTCCGGCCCTAGGTGGCGTAGATCGAGCATCACCGAGCCGTTGAGGCCGCGACCCGCCTCGATCTCGGTCGTCTCGGAGCGCGACACCACGTCGCGCGAAGCGAGCTCGAGCGCATTCGGCGCGTAGCGCTTCATGAACCGCTCGCCCTCCTTGTTGATCAGGTAGCCACCCTCGCCGCGGCAGCCCTCCGTGATCAGGATCCCCGACGGATACATCGTCGTCGGGTGGAACTGCATGAACTCCATGTCCTTGAGCGGCAGCCCGGCGCGGAGCGCCAGCGCCATCCCATCGCCCGTGCAGGCGTACGCGTTCGTCGTGGCGCGGTAGAGACGCCCGGCGCCGCCGGTCGCGAGGATCGTGGCCGCGCCGAGTACGAGCTTGACGCCGCCGTTCAGCAGATCCCAGCAGACGACCCCGGTGCAGCGACCGTCGTTCTCGACGATCCGGAACGCGAAGTACTCCTCGAAGACGACGAGACCCTCCTCCATCCGCTTCGAGAGTTGCTCGTACAGCACCTGGATGAGGACGTGCCCGGTGATGTCGGCCGAGTACACGGTGCGCGGCGAGCCGGCCGCGCCGAACGGGCGCTGGTCGAGCTTGCCGTCGGCGTTGCGCGAGAAGACGCAGCCCCACTGCTCGAGCTGGTAGATGTCGCCTGGCGCCTCGCGGGTGAAGATCTCGATCGCGTCCTGGTCGCCGAGGT
>JACDBY010000372.1 GCA_013694685.1 Actinomycetota bacterium | reverse complement strand
GCCCTCGTTGGCGCCGCAGTCCTCGGACTCGGGCTCGGCGTTGTCGATCCGTCGCCCGCGCTGGCTCGGTCGACCGAAGTACGCGTGAACGTTCGACTGATCGAGTTCAAGGTGATTCCGGCCGTCGCGAGTGTGCGCGCCGGCCGGGTGACATTCGTCGTCCGCAACGCCGGCAAGATCGCTCACGACTTCGTTGTGCTCCGTACCAGGCTCGCTCCGACGCGGCTCCCCGTCGTCGGAAGTCGCGCGAAAGAAGTCGGCCTAGTCTCGCGAACGCCGACCTTCGGCGCCGGCCAAACGAAGCGTCTGACTGCGGTGCTGAAGTCGAGCGCCTATGTATTGATCTGCAACGTGCCGGGGCACTATCAGGCGGGGATGGCGGCGAGACTCCGTGTCCGGTAGCCCTCGCTAGGATGGCCTAGATCGTGCAGCGAAAGGTACTTGGGCGCGACGGCGGTCTCACCGCCCGCATGCTCCTCACAGGGGGGCTGCTCGGCCTGCTCTACGTCGTCTTCGCGGTCGTGCTGTTCAGCGTGCTCGACGTCGGTCTCGTCGCGATGGTCGCGATCGTAGGCGGGCTCGCGCTCTTCCAGTACTTCACCTCGGACAAGCTCGCGCTCGCGGCCTCGGGCGCGAAGACCGTCGGACCGGACGAGGCGCCGGAGTTGCACGCGATGGTCGGCCGGCTCTGCGCCCTCGCCGACCTGCCGATGCCGAAGCTCGCCGTGATCGATACCGACGTCCCGAACGCGTTCGCGACCGGACGCAACCCCAAGCACGCGGCCGTCGCGGTCACGCGTGGGTTGTGGGAGCGGCTCGAGCCGCGCGAGGTCGAGGGCGTGCTCGCGCACGAGCTCTCGCACATCGGCAACCGCGACGTGCTCGTGATGACGCTGGCGAGCTTCTTCGCGATGCTGGCCGGGGTGCTGACGCGTTTCGCGCTCTACAGCGGCATGTTCGGCGGCGGTCGCGGACGGGACAGCAACGGGCCGCCGATCTGGCTGATCGTGCTCGTCGTCTCGATCGTCACCTACGCGATCAGCTTCCTCCTGATCCGCGCGCTCTCGCGTTACCGCGAGTACGCAGCCGACCGGGGCGCGGCGCTGATCACGGGCGCGCCGGAGAACCTGATGAGCGCGCTGCAGAAGATCACGGGCGAGATGGCGCGGATCCCCCAGCGCGACCTGCGCCAGGTCGAGTCGATGAACGCGTTCTTCATCGTGCCGACCAACATCCGCGCCCGCGCCGCGGGGCTGATGCAGACCCATCCGCCGACGGAGAAGCGCCTGGCAGCGCTCGCCGAGATCGCGCGCGAGATGGGCCGCCCGGTCTAGGTGGGCCTCCGCGACCTGCTCTTCGGCCGCAGCAGGCTGAAGGAGGCCTCACCCGAGCAGCTGTTCGCACTCTCCACGGCGCGGGTGACACTCGAAAGCGAGCTCGGGCTCCGCTCTGCGGGCAAGGCGGGGATCTGCTTCAAGCCGCTCTCGGCGGGCGAGTTCGCGCGCGCCGAGAGCGAGCTGGCAGAGCTGCTCGCCGTCGCCGCCCGCGACTCCGGCTCCCGTGTGTCGCAGAGCACGGACGAGCACGGGTTCAAGTGGATCGTGATCGAGGATCCCGAGCTCGAGGACCTGATCGGCACCGTCCATCTCATCGGCTCCGACCTCGTCGCACGAGGATTCGGTGCTCAGCTGCTCGCCGCCCTCTTCCGGTTCGAGGGCGGCAAGCTTCCCGTCTACTGGATCTACGGCTACAAGCGGGCCGCTTTCTGGCCCTTCGTCCCGACCGGAAAGGGGCAGGAGCGCGACAACGCCGAAGAGCTGAAGCTGAAGGCGGAGCTCGAGGGTGAGCTGCCCGTCGAGCAGGACCTGACACGCTGGCTCGGCCTCTTCGGCTCGCCGGTGTAGCTGGCTCTACAGGTCGGGGATGAGACCCTGATCCGAGAAGAGCGCGCGCGTCTCCTCGAGCGTGAGATCGCTCGGCGGGATGATCAGGTCGCTCGGGGAGAGATCGGCCTCGTCGAGCGGCGCGCCTTGCTCGCGCACGACCGTCCACATCTCGTCGAGCCGCGCGTCGAGCTCGGCCTCGTCCTCACGGCCGAGCGCCTCCATCGCCAGGTCGTCGAGCTCGTCCAATCGCGCGACGCACGCCTCGTCGATCCGGAACTGACCTTCGCCCATCAGACGCACGATCACGGCTCGATCTCCTTCCGCTCGGCGCCCGCTCCGAGCTCGCCCTTGAGCCGCGCGAGCTCCGTGTCGACCTGCGACTGCGAGGAGATCTGCTCGAGCTCGCGGTCGAGCTGCGTCTTGTCCGAGGTGAAGTCCTCCAGGGTTCCCGAGGCGATCAGCTCGTCCATCGCGCCTGCACGCGCCTGCATCTCCTCGGTCTTGTCTCTGGCACGCTGGATCGCAAGCCCGGTGTCCGCCATCTGCTCGCCGATCCCGGTCGCCGCCTCACCGATCCGCACCTGCGCCTCCGCGGCCGAGTAGTTGGCCTTGATCACTTCCTTCTCGGATCGGAAAGCCTCGATCTTCGCGGAGAGCTGCCGCTCGCTCGCGACCAGCTTCTGCTGCTGGGCCTCGAGCCCCTGCACCTGCTCGTCCAGCCCGCGCAGCTGCGCCTGCGCCGCGGTCTTTCGCTCGAGCGCGGCGCGCGCCAGGTCTTCCCGTCCAGCGGTTCGCCAAGACGCGTTGAGCTGAGCACGCTCGCTAGTCTGAGCAAAGCATCGACCAAGGAGGACGGATGGCGGGATTGATGGGGCGAGCGACGATGGTCGTGAAGGCGAAGTTCTCGAAGGTGCTCGACAAGGCCGAGGATC
>JACDBY010000368.1 GCA_013694685.1 Actinomycetota bacterium | reverse complement strand
GAAGCGGACCCGCGAACGCCTGCTGGACGGTCACCTGCTGGTCGAGCGCAAAGCCGATCAGGAGCGCGAGCGGATCGCGCGCGAGGAGCCGGTCCGCCTCGGTGTCGCCTGTGAAGTGGATCGCGTCAGGCCCGAGCATCCGCCGATCCTACTTCTCTACCGTCCCTCTGACTCAATAATCTAGATTGTCTAGACTGTAGCCGTGACCTGGCAGCTTCAGACCGCGAAGCAACGATTCAGCGAGCTCGTCGAGCGCGCTGTTACCGAGGGGCCGCAGATCGTCACCAAGCACGGTCGCGAGACGGTTGTCGTGCTGGAGATCGATGAGTATCGGCGCCTCGCCAAGCCTCGTCGGGACTTCAAGGAGTTCTTGCTGTCGATGCCGCGCGTCGACGATCTGGAGATCGAGCGGTCGAAGGACATGGGACGCAAGATTGACCTGTGACGTACCTGGTCGACACGAACGTGATCTCGGAGCTCCGGAAGCCGGCTCCCTCCGAGCGCGTCGCCGCCTGGTTCGAAGAGACGACCTCCGACGCGATCTATCTGAGCGTGGTCGTCATCGGGGAGCTGCGGCACGGATCCGAGCGCCTACGAGGTCGTGATCCCGCCCGAAGCGCCAGGCTCGAGTCATGGATTGCAGAGGTGCGCTCCGAGTACGGCGATCGGATCCTCCCGGTGACCGTGCCGATCGCCGAGGCATGGGGCCGCCTGCGCGGCCAGGCCACACTCCCTGTTGTCGACGCGTTTCTCGTCGCGACGGCGTTGATCCATGGTCTCATTTTCGTATCGCGCGACACCTCGACTGCAGAGCGGACCGGCGTCCCGTGGCTCGACCCCTGGAGCACCTGACCCAGCGCGTGTCGAGGTACGGTCGCCCGTAGCCGCAGACCCGAGGCGGAGGGCTACCCTGGCCGTATGGATCCCCTCGCGTCGCTCTCAGCCACGACGAGAGCCTGGTTCGGGCGCGCGTTCGCCGGGCCGACGCCCGCGCAGGAGCTCGCGTGGCCCGCGATCGCCGCGGGAGGCCACGTCCTCGTCCAGGCCCCGACCGGCTCGGGAAAGACGCTCGCGGCGTTCCTTCTCGGGATCGACCGGCTCAACGCGACACCCGGCGAGGGTCTGCGGCTCCTCTACATCTCGCCGCTGAAGGCGCTGAACTACGACATCGAGCGCAACCTGCGCGGGCCGCTCGCCGGGCTCCAATCGCAACTCGTTGTCGGCGTCCGCACGGGTGACACGCCGCAGCGCGAGCGCGCGCAGATGCTGCGCAAGCCTCCCGACGTCCTGATCACGACCCCGGAGTCGCTCTTCTTGCTCCTCACCTCGCGTGGCCGGGAGCTCCTGACCTCGGTGGAGACCGTGATCCTCGACGAGGTGCACGCGGTCGCCGGGACTAAGCGCGGCAGCCATCTCTCCCTCTCGCTCGAACGGCTGGAGGGCGTCGTCGAGCGGCCGTTCCAGCGGATCGGACTCTCTGCCACGCAGCGTCCGCTCGCCGAGATCGGACGCTTCGTCGCCGGCACCGGGCGCGAGATCGCGCTCGTCGACGCTGGTCAGCGCAAGGAGCTCGACCTCGAGGTCGTGATCCCGGTCGAGGACATGCGCGAGCTCGGTGGAGGGGTGAGATCCATCTCGCCCGGCCCGCCGTCGGATGCGCCCGCTGGGGAAACCTCTCGGTTCCCCCAGACCCCCTCCCCTGGTCCGCTGGAGCGAACAGGCGACTCCGTCGCCGGGCACGAGCCCACCGCTCGCTCGATCTGGCCCTCGATCTACCCGGCGCTCCTCGAGCTCGTCCGGGCGCACCGCTCCACCATCGTCTTCGTCAACAACCGGCGCCTCGCCGAGCGCCTCGCACTACGGATCAACGAGCTCGCCGAGGTGGAGCACGACGGTGAGGGCGCGGAGGGACGACGCGAGATCGCGCGTGCCCATCACGGCTCGCTCGCGCGCGAGCAGCGGCTCCTGATCGAGGAGGACCTCAAGGCCGGCCGGATTCCCTGTCTCGTCGCGACCTCGAGCCTCGAGCTCGGGATCGACATGGGCGCCGTCGACCTCGTCATCCAGGTCGAGAGCCCCAAGTCCGTCGCGCGGGGGCTGCAGCGTGTCGGCCGGGCCGGGCACGAGCTGGGCGCCATCTCGAAGGGGCGGATCTTCCCGAAGTTCCGGGCCGACCTGCTCGAGTGCGCGGTCGTCGCGAAGGCGATGCGCGAGGGCGCGATCGAGGAGACCGCCATACCGCGCAACCCGCTCGACGTGCTTGCGCAGCAGATCGTCGCGATCTGTGCCGAGGAGGAGATCTCGGTCGACGAGCTACACACGCTCGTCAGGGGCGCCTACCCGTTCGCCGAGCTGACGCGGCAGCAGCTCGAGAACGTGCTCGACATGCTCGCCGGCCGGTACCCGTCCGACGAGTTCGCCGAGCTCCGGCCGCGCATCGTCTGGGATCGAACGGGTGGCGTGATCCGTGGCCGGGCGGGCGCCCGGCGGCTCGCCGTCACGAATGCGGGGACGATTCCCGACCGCGGGCTCTTCGGTGTCTTCCAGGTCGCGGGGGGCGGCCGGGTGGGGGAACTCGACGAGGAGATGGTCTACGAGGCCCGCGAGGGCCAGACCTTCATGCTCGGCGCCTCGACCTGGCGGATCGAGGAGATCACGCGCGACCGGGTCCTCGTCTCGCCCGCACCCGGCGTGCCGGGGGCCGTCCCGTTCTGGAAGGGCGAGGGCGTGGGGCGGCCATACGAGCTGGGCGCGCGCATCGGCGCAGCTTCGCGCGAGCTGGCGGCGCTCTCCGACGAGAAGGCCGAGGGACGGCTCCGCGACGACTACCACCTCGACGAGTGGGCGAGCCGAAACCTGCTGACGTTTCTCCGCGATCAGCAGCGGAGCTCGGCCGTCCCCACCGATCGCACGATCGTCGTGGAGCGATTCCGCGACGAGATCGGCGACTGGCGCGTCTGCATCCTGACGCCGTTCGGCGGACGCGTGCACGCGCCGTGGTCGATGGCGCTCGCCGCGCGGATTCGCGACGCGCTCGGGCTCGAGGTGCAGTCGCTCTGGTCGGACGACGGGATCGCGCTCCATTTTCCCGACGCCGACGTCCCGCCCGCGCTCGCCGATCTGCTCGTCGAGCCGGGCGAGCTGGAGGACTTGGTCGTCCAGGAGGTGGGCTCGACGGCGCTCTTCGGCGCACGGTTCCGCGAGAACGCCGCGCGCGCCCTCCTCATCCCGCGGCGACGGCCCGGACAGCGGACACCGCTCTGGCAACAGCGGCTGAAGGCCCAGAGCCTGCTCGAGGTCGCCCGGAAGTACGGCTCGTTCCCGATCGTGCTCGAGACGTACCGTGAGTGCCTCCAGGACGTCTTCGACCTGCCTGCCCTGCGCGGCATCCTCCACGCGCTGCAGACGCGAGAGCTCGACCTCGTCGAGGTTGAGACGCCGTCCGCCTCGCCGATGGCGGCCTCCCTGATGTTCGACTACGTCTCCACGTACATGTACGAGGACGACACGCCCGCCGCCGAGCGACGCGCGCAGGCGCTCTCGCTCGATCGGGAGCTACTGCGCGAGCTGCTCGGCCAGGACGAGCTCCGCGACCTGCTGGATCCCGGTGCGCTCGCCGACGTCGAGGCCTCGCTGCGATCTGTACCGCGGAACGCCGACGACCTCCACGACCTCCTCCGCCGCGTCGGCGACCTCCGCCCCGACGAGGTTGATCCGGGCTTCGCCGAGACACTCGTGCGCGAGCGCCGCGCCTTCCGCGCGCGTCTGGGTGGCGAGGACGCACTCGTCGCGGCCGAGGACGCGGGGCTCTACCGCGACGCGTTCGGCGTCATGCCGCCGGGCGGGCTCCCCGAGGCGTTCCTCGAGCCTGTCGACGACGCGCTCGAGCGCGTCTGCCTGCGGGTCGCCCGCGGACGCGGTCCTTTCACGACGAGACAGATCGCCAACCGGTATGCGCTCCCTGTCGACGAGCTCGAGCACCTGCTCGGCGGGCTCGAAAGCCGCGACCTCCTCGTCCGCGGCGAGCTCCGCCCCGGCGGTGTCGAGCGCGAGTGGTGCGACCCGGACGTGCTGCGTCGCATCCGCCGCGCCTCGCTCGCAGTCCTCCGGCGCCAGGTCGAGCCCGCCGAGCAGGCCGCGCTCGGTCGGTTCCTACCGGGTTGGCACGGAATCGACCGCCGCGCGTCGCCGCGCGAGGCGCTGGTCCCGCTCCAGGGTCTCGCGCTGCCCGTCAGTCTCTGGGAGACCGAGATCCTGCCGCGTCGTGTTCCCGGCTACCAGGCGGCCTGGCTCGACCAGCTGTGCGCGACGGGGGAGGTCGTCTGGGCGGGAGCCGGGCTCGACCGCGTCGCCCTCTACTACCGCGATGACGCGCCGTTGCTCGGGCCACCGAGCCGGAGTGAGCCGATCGCCGGCCTTGTGCACGATGGGATCCGGGCGGCGCTCGCCGAGAGCGCGGCTTTCTGGGGCGAGCTCGTCGCGCGCCTCGAGGCCGATCCCACGGACGCGCTCGCTGTCCTCTGGGAGCTCGTCTGGAACGGCGAGGTCACGAACGATGCGTGGGCCCCGCTCCGTGCCAAGCGGCGCTACGGCGTCCCCAGGGCGGAGCGCAGACCGCGCCGCTTCTCCCGCTCACGGGGGATCGGAGACGTCGCCACGGTCGGGCGATGGTCTCTGACGGCACGTCTCTTCGAGACGAGCCATAGCCTGTTGCAAAGTTCGGATCGGCGCGCGCTCGCGGAGCTCCTGCTCGAACGCCAGGGAATCGTGACGCGCGACGGTGTCCGGGCCGAGGGGATCGCCGGCGGTTACGGGGCCGTCTACGGCGAGCTGAAGGCGCTCGAGAACGTCGGTGCCTGCCGTCGGGGTTACTTCGTCGAGGGCCTGGGTGGGGCACAGTTCGCGCTCCCCGGAGCCGTCGAACGGCTCCGAGAGCTGAGAAACGGTGTGGGGGACAGACTGACGTCAGTCCCCCACGCAGATCTCATCGACGCGGAGCCGCTCGTCCTCGCCGCCGCCGACCCGGCCCAGCCGTACGGCGGGGTGCTGCCGTGGCCGAAGCGCGCGGCCGCCCGGGCGGCCCGGGTCGCAGGAGCACACGTCGTCCTTCTCGGTGGCGAGGCGGCGCTCTACGTCGAGCGCAGCGGCCGCTCGCTGCTCCCGCTCCGCGAGCCGGATCCCGACTGGCTCCGCCCCGCGATTGACGCGCTCGTCGAGTGGGTGCGCTCCGAGCGCGGCCGCCGTCTCGCGGTCGAGCGCTTCGACGGGCAGCCTGTCGTCGAGACCGACGCCCTGTCGCTCCTCGTCGAAGCCGGCTTCATCGCCGGCCCACGGCGAGCAGTGC
>JACDBY010000359.1 GCA_013694685.1 Actinomycetota bacterium | reverse complement strand
CTCGGCGTCCTCGAGGTCGCGCAGGTAAAGCACGCCTTCGAGGTCGGAGCCGGGGATGGAGAGGCGGCGGGGGGCGGCGCCCGTCGTCAGCAGCAGGCGATCGTAGCGTAGGCGCTCGCTGTCGCCGATCACGACTACCGAGCTCGCCGGGTCGATCGCCGTGACCGTAGCCGAAGTGCGCAGCTCGATCTCGCGCTCCCCGTAGAAGCCCTCGGCGTGCACGAAGGCCTTCTCGCGCACGGTCTCGCCGCGGATGAAGTCCTTCGACAGCGGCGGGCGCTCGTACGGGCGGTCGGGCTCGGCGCCGACCAGCACGATCCGGCCGTCGAAGCCCTCCTCTCGCAGGGTCTCGGCAGCCGTGGCGCCGGCGAGGCTCGCGCCGACGATGACGTGGGTGGGCTTGTCCGGCATCGGACCTCCGTGGTCGGGCAGCGGGGCGAGCGCTTAGAGGCTCGCTGCAGTCCGTTGGCGTCTGACTCCGGCGTTTCCTTACTCACCGGCTCCGACGCGATCGTCAAGTCTCAGACGGGCCGTGGTTCTTGGTGATCGTCGCCTTCGCGGCAAGAGTGAAGACGTGAGCGGCCTCCTGACTAGGGGCGGCGACCCGCCAGAACCCTTGCCCATGCGTAAGACATGGCCGTGTCGAGACGCAAATCGATCGTGACTCCAACCGCACATGGCCGCGGCTTCGCCGAGCGCTCACGGCGGGACGTATGAGCACCGGCGTGAACGTCAACGAGCGCCTGGCCACCCTAACCGCTGCCGGCACGAGCATCTGGCTCGACCAGATCCGACGCAGCCTGATCGAGACGGGCGAGCTCGAGCGCTTCGTGCGCGAGGACTCCCTGCGCGGCGTGACCGCCAACCCCGCGGTGTTCGAGAAGGCGATCCTCGGTTCGCCCGACTACGACGAGCAGCTCGAGCAGCTCGTCGACGAGGGCGCCGACAGCCTCGCCATTACGAGACGCTCGCTACTACCGACGTACGGATGGCCAGCGATGTCCTGCGGGGGGTGTGGGAGGAGACCGGCCACAACGACGGGTTCGTCTCGCTGGAGGTCGCCCCCCACCTCGCCCACGACACCGAGGGCACACTCGAGGAGACACGGCGCTTCTGGCGCGAGCTCGACCGCCCCAATGCGATGGTCAAGATCCCCGGCACGCCCGAAGGCGTCCGGGCGATCGAGCAAGCGACCTACGAGGGGATCAACGTCAACGTGACGCTGCTCTTCTCGGTCGCGGCCTACGAGGGCGTCGCGGAGGCCTACATCCGGGGCATGGAGCGCCGTCTCGACGACGGCTGCTCGCTCGACGTCCGCTCCGTCGCGAGCTTCTTCGTCTCGCGTGTCGACACCGAGGTCGACCGGCGCCTCGAGCAGCTCAGACGCGAGGATCTTCAGGGCATCGCCGGCCTCGCCAACGCCCGCAACGCCTACCGGAGGTTCAAGGATCTATTCCTCGGCGAGCGCTTCGCCCGCCTGCGCGAGGCCGGCTGCCCGGTGCAGCGCCCGCTGTGGGCATCGACCGGTGTGAAGAACCCCCTCTACCGCGACACGATGTACGTCGAGGGCCTCGTCGCGCCGCACACGGTCAACACGATGCCGATGCCGACGCTGCTCGCCGCCGCCGAGCACGCCGAGATCGGGGGCGCGACCGCCGACCAGGATCCAGCCGACGACCTACAACGGCTGGAGGAGGCGGGCATCGACCTCGCCGCGGTGACCGAGAACACGCTGCAGGCGGGCATCGACGTCTTCCTCGTGTCGATGGACAAGCTGCTCGAGGGGATCGAGGCCAAGCGCGAGGCGATCGTCACCAAGCGCCCGCCCGCGATCCAGAGCTCGATCCCCGACGAGCTCGAGCCGGCGATCGCGGCCATGGTGAAGGAGGCAACCGTCGCAGAGGTCGCGCGGCGCATCTGGCGCAAGGACCCGACGCTGTGGGGCGAGGAGGACGAGCCGGAGGTCGTCGACCGGCTGGGCTGGCTGACGAGCGTCGACGTGAGGCACGAGCAGGTCGATGAGCTGACGGCGTTCGCGCGCGAGTGCGTAGGCGACGGGCTGACCGATGCCGTCGTCCTCGGGATGGGCGGATCGAGCCTCGCCCCCGAAGTCTTTCGCCAGAGCTTCGGCGAGCGCGAGGGCTGCTTGCGCCTGCACGTGCTCGACTCGACCGACCCCGGCGCGGTCGCGGCGGTCGAGCGTGCGGTCGACCTCGAGCGCACATTGTTCGTCGTTTCCTCGAAGTCTGGGGGCACGATCGAGACGCTGTCGCACTTCGAGTACTTCTGGGCGAAGGCGCAGCGCGGGGAGCAGTTCGTGGCGATCACGGACCCCGACTCGCCGTTGCAGAGGATCGCCGCAGAGCACGGCTTTCGCCGGGTCTTCTGCAACGACGCCGAGATCGGCGGGCGCTACAGCGCGCTGTCGTACTTCGGCCTGGTGCCCGCGGCGCTCGCGGGCGCCGACGTGCGTGGGCTGCTCGACCGCGCCGGCGTCGCCGAGCAGGCCTGCGTGGCGTACGAGAGCTCACAGGCAGACAGCGGGCTGTGGCTGGGCGCGGCGCTGGGCGCGCTCGCCCGGCAGGGACGCGACAAGCTCACGTTCGTCGTGTCGCCACCGATCGAGTCGTTCGGACTGTGGGTCGAGCAACTGGTGGCCGAATCGACCGGGAAGCACGGGCGCGGCATCCTCCCCGTGGCCGACGAGCCGCTCGGTGCGCCGGAGGCATACGGCGACGACCGCGTGTTTGTGCACCTGCGCAACGCAGGCGAGCCCGTAGCCGAAGAGGACGCGGCCTTGGAGGCGTTTGCCAAGGCGGGCCACCCGACGATCACGCTTTCGGTCCACGGGGCGGTCGATCTCGGTCGGATCATGTTCTTCGCGCAGTTCGCGACGGCGGTCGCCGGCTGGGTGCTGCGCA
>JACDBY010000356.1 GCA_013694685.1 Actinomycetota bacterium | reverse complement strand
CCCCGACGAACGCTGATGCGGCCCGCCGCATCAGCGGAGGAAGCCCTCGTAGTTGCGCATCATCATCTGCGATTCCATCTGACGCATGGTGTCGAGCGCAACACCGACGGCGATCAGAACGGACGTGCCACCGAGCGCACCCGCCGAGGCCTGCGAGAACCCGCCGTACCGGATGAAGAGGCTCGGGGCGACAGCGACGACCGCGAGAAAGAGCGAGCCCGGCAGCGTCAGACGGGTGAGGACGCGGTCGAGGTACTGGGCAGTGGGCGGACCCGGCCGGATCCCGGGGATGTAGCCGCCGTGCTTGCGGAGGTTGTCGGCCTGGTCGACCGGGTTGAACTGCACCGCCGTGTAAAAGAACGCGAAGAGCACAATCATCCCGCCCTCGATCACGAGATACAGCCAGTCACCCGGCTGGAAGTACGTGTTCACGAACTCCTGGGTCACGGGGAAGTACGAGGCGACGGTCGGCGGGAAGGCGAGGATCGCGGCGGCGAAGATCACCGGGATCACCCCGGCCATGTTCACGCGCAGCGGCAGATAGGTCGAGCCTCCCGAGGTCATCCGGCGGCCGACCATCCGCTTCGCGTACTGGATCGGAATCCGGCGCTGGCCCTCCTGGACGAAGACGACCGCGGCGACGATCGCGAGCGCGATCAGCGGGAAGAAGATCCGCTCCATCGGTCCGCCGTTCCACCAGGCGCTGATACCGAGCGGCAGACCGGTGAGGATCGAGGCAAAGATGAGGATGGAGATACCGTTGCCGATCCCGCGCTTCGTGATCTGCTCGCCCATCCACATGAGCAGGATCGTCCCGACGGTGAGCGTGACGATGATCAGCACCATCCGGCCGGCGTTTGCCTGCAGGACGCCCTGGTTGCGGAAGAGGAACGCGTAGCCGAGCGCCTGGGCTGCGGCGAGCAGGACGGTCAGGTAGCGCGTGTACTGGTTGATCTTGGCGTAACCCGATTCGCCTTCCTTCTGGAGCTCGGAGAGGCGCGGGATGACCACGGTCATGAGCTGGACGATGATCGAGGCCGTGACGTACGGCATGATCCCGAGCGCGAAGAGCGAGAACTGCGAGAGCGCGCCACCCGAGAAGAGATTGAGCAGGTCGAAGATCCCACCCGTGCGCGAGAGGTACTGGTCGATCGCTTCGGCGTCGACGCCCGGTGCCGGGATCCACGAGCCGAGGCGGTAGAGCGCGAGGACGAGCGCCGTGAAGAGAAGCCGGCGCCGCAGCTCGGGGACACGCCAGGCGTTTGCGAGCCAGCTGAACATGGGAAGAACCCCGCCTGACGGGGTGTCTACTCCTCCGCGGCGCTCTCGTCCGCCGCCGGCTCGCTGGTGGGCTCGTCGGCAGCAGCGTCCGGTGCAACGGCCTCCGAGGCGGCAGGCTTCTTCGCCTTCCGCTTCTTCGGCGCCTTCTCTACCGGCTCGCCACGAAGCCAGGTGACACTGCCACCTGCTGCCTCGATCTTCTGCTTCGCCGTCTTCGAGAACCCGTGCGCGGAGACGGAGAGCGCCTTCGAGAGATCGCCGACGCCGAGCACCTTGACGTCGACCGAGACCTTGCGGATCAGCCGCTTTGCCTTGAGCGTCTCCGGCGTCACCTCGTCACCCGCCTCGAAGCGCTCCTCGAGGTGTCTCAGGTTGACCGGCTGGCTGTAGGTGCGGAACGGGCCGATCGGCATCGCATCCGCAGACGTGTTTCCCCGGAGCTTGCCGAGCCGCATGTCGATCGGCATCTGGCCGCCCTCGAAGCCGGCCGGCATCTTGTGCGAGCCCGAACGCGACTTCTGGCCCTTGATCCCGCGACCCGCGTACCGGCCCGTACCGGAGCCCATGCCGCGACCGATGCGCTTGCGCGCCTTGCGCGGTTGCGCCGGCTTCAGGGAATGGAGGTTGAGCTCGTCGGTCATCGTCAGCTGCCCTTCCCGCCGACCGGTGTCACGTCGACGAGATGCGCGACGTGGCGCAGCTTGCCCGCGAGCTCCGGCGACTCCTTGTGCTCGGCGCTCTTGCCGATCCGCCCCAGACCGAGCGAGCGCAGTGTGCCCTCATGGGCCTGCGTCTGACCGATCGTCGAGCGAGTCTGGGTGATGCGAACGGTCGTCATGGGTGCGTCACCTCCGGTGCCGCACCTAGGGACTGCGGGTCGGATACCTCCGTCTCGGCGGCGGACTGCTCTTCTAGGACACGTGCGTCAGCGCGTGCCCGACCGGCGCGCGGCAGCGGCAGGACCTCCTTGATGGTCTTGCCGCGCGCCCTTGCGACGTCTTCGGGACGGCGGAGATTCTGCAACCCGTTCACGGTTGCGCGCGCCATGTTGATCGGGTTCGTGGTGCCGAGGCTCTTCGCGAGGACGTCGCGGATCCCGGCGAGCTCGAGCACCGCCCGGACGCCGCCGCCCGCGATCACGCCCGTCCCCTCGCTCGCGGGCCGCAGCACGACCCGTGCGGCGTCGAACTTACCGGTGATCTCGTGCGTGATCGTCGCACCGTGCTTCGGCACGCTGAAGATGTTCTTCTTCGCGTCGTCGACGGCCTTCGAGATGGCGAGCGGAACTTCGCGCGCCTTCCCGTAGCCGACCCCGACGCGGTCGACCTCGTCGCCGATCACGACGAGCGCGGTGAACGAGAAGCGGCGGCCGCCCTTGACGACCTTCGCAACCCTGTTGATCTCGATCACGCGCTCCTTGAGCTCGCGCGACTCGGCGACGTCACTGGTGCTCAAAACGTGAGTCCTCCCTTGCGCGCGCCCTCGGCGAGAGCCTTCACGCGTCCGTGGTAGAGGTAGCCAGCTCGGTCGAAGACACACGTCCGGACGCCGGCCTTGATGCCTGCGGTCGCGAGCGCCTGGCCGACCGCCTCGGCCTGTTCGGTCTTCGTGCCCTTGAACGAGCGGTCGACGAGCCAGCTGGCGGAGGCCAGCGTCCGTCCCGCGTCGTCGTCGACGAGCTGGGCGAAGATGCCGCGGTTCGAACGGAAGACGACGAGCCGCGGCCGTTCGGCCGTGCCCGACACCTTGCCGCGCACGCGCTTGTGGCGGCGGAGACGCGCTTCGCGAACACTCGTCGTCATGCGCGCTTTCCGACCTTTCTCCGCACGTGCTCGCCCTGGTAACGGATCCCCTTGCCCTTGTACGGCTCGGGCGGGCGCACCTTGCGGATCTCGGCCGCCGTCTGACCCACGACCTGCTTGTCCCGCCCCCTGACGATCACCTGTGTCGGCAACGGGACGTCGAAGGAGACGCCCTCGCGCGGCGTGACCGTGATCACATGGGAGTAACCAACCTGGAGCTCGAGCTCCGACCCCTTGAGCTGGGCGCGGTATCCGACGCCCTGGATCTCGAGGTGCTTCTCGAACCCCTTCGTGACGCCCTCGATCATGTTCGCGACGAGCGTCCGGGTCAATCCATGGAGCGCACGATCCTCACCACGGTCGGTCGGGCGGGTCACCGTCACGACACCGTCGTCCTGGGCCACGTCCATTCGGGCCGGCACGCGCTGCTCAAGGGTGCCCAGTGGCCCCGTCACCTTGATGTTCCCACCCGGCGACACCTCGACGGTGACGCCGCTCGGGATCTCGATCGGCTTGCGTCCAATGCGGCTCATGCG
>JACDBY010000332.1 GCA_013694685.1 Actinomycetota bacterium | reverse complement strand
GAAGCGGGCTGCCCGCGGATTTCGGTAACCGTAGGACGGCGCGGCTGTTTCGGCTTGGTTGCGCGGAACTCGCGGCGAAGCGCCGCAGTTTGTACCGGCGGTTTGTACCGGTAGGTGCTCGCGGGTGACCGATCGGCTCCTCGACGCAGGCGAGATCGCGGAGCTGTTGCACGTGCCGGAGCGGTGGGTACGCGAGCACACGCGCTCCGGTCTGCTGCCGCACGTGCAGCTTGGCCGTTACCGGCGCTATCGGCGCGAGGCGGTGCTCGCGTGGGTGGACGCGCAGGAGATCGGCGGCGCGGCGTGGCGGCGGCACCGGCCCGGGCCGTGAGCGTCTACGCGAACCCGAAGTTGTCAGCGCGCGCAGAGCCTTCGCGGAGCGCCGGGTCCTGTGACCGTGAGCACACTTGACGGTTGCGTGGTCCTCGTCGCCGCTTGTTCGCGAGGGACGAGGCACGGCGTCAGCGACTCGAGCAGACCGAGACGATGATCGATGGCGAGGCCGTGACCGTCGCCCACAACGTGCTCGCCAAGTGGCCGACATCTTCGACGGTGATGCAAAAACCGTGATGCGTGGCTTGGAGGCCAACCCATTCCTTGTCGAGCTGAAGTTCGCGGCACCCGATCGTTGACGTCGCTCGAGTTGACCACCGCAACGATGGACTACCCCTCGTCGTCGTCATCGTGGACGTCGAAGGCACGGAGTTGTCCAAAACGACCGCGACGCACCGTGGTCTCCCGGCGGATCCAACGGTCACGGTCGACTTCGACGGTGCAACGCTCGCGGCGCACCCGGATCCGACTGGAGATCACCCACACCCATGTCCGCGAGCTGCGTCTGTTCTGAGACGGCACCGAGACCGAGACGCTGCGGTTATTGAGTGTCGGGGCCGGCGATCCGGCGTCGACGGCAGGAGTTACGAGACCGTCTGGCGCGCCGGACGCGGCCCCAGACCCACCGAGAGACCCGCGGGCGTGTCGTCGGGCGAGGGGGGTGGGGAGTGCCGGAGCTCCCCTGTGTAGTCCTGCGAGTGCCTGCACGTGCGAACGGCGCGGGTCGGCGGCACCGCGAGTGTGGCTCTCGCGGGGCTAGGATTCCACACGCTGCGCCCGCACCGCTCCACTCCTACGATGAGTTCGATGATGACGACTGACGCCGTGGGCGTCAGCCGTGTGGTGGCTGAGCGTCCGCCTGCACGTGCCGTGCTCGCGGCGCTCCGACCGCGACAGTGGACGAAGAACCTCTTCCTCGGGGCGGGGATCGTCTTCGCCGCCGAGCTGGACGACCCGGAGCGCTGGGCCCGCGCGCTGATGGCGTTTGCGGTCTACTGCGCCGCCTCGAGCGCGGCGTACCTCGTGAACGACCTCCGCGACGTGGAAGACGACCGCCGGCATCCGGTCAAGCGGCTGCGACCGATCGCCCGGGGCGAGCTCTCTCCCCGCCGGGCGCTCATACTCACGGCCATCCTGGTCGCGGGCGCGCTCGTGGGCGCCGGGCTGCTCGGCCTCGTCTCCCTGCTCTTCCTTGCCGCCTTCCTGACCCTGCAGTTGTCCTACAGCCTCGCGCTGAAGCGGCTCCTGCTCCTGGATGTGGCCGCGATCGCGCTCCTGTTCGTGATCCGCGCGGGCGCCGGGGCCGCCGCGATCGACGTGCGGATCTCGCTGTGGCTCCTTGTCTGCACCGCGCTCCTCGCGCTCTACCTCGGCCTCGCCAAGCGGCGCGGCGAGCTCGTGCTCGTCGGCTCGGCCAAGATCTCCGGGCGAGCCGTCCTGCGACGGTACTCGATCGGGCTCCTCGATCGGCTGCTCGTCGTCCTCGCCGCGGCTGCCGTGGCCGTTTACGCAGCGTACGCCCTCACGGCGCATTCGCGCGTGATGGTCGTCACCGTCCCGTTCGTCCTCTTCGGCGTCCTCCGGTACCTCGACCTCGTCAGGCGCGGTGAGCTCGGCGAGGAGCCCGAGGAGGTCATCCTGGGTGACCCGCCGATCCTGACGGCGGTCGCCCTCTGGGTGACGCTCTCCGCCGTCGTGCTAGCCACCGGTGGCTGAGGCGCCGCCCCCGGGCGAGCCACGCGATCCGGAGCAGGTCGATCGCCATGCGGCTGGACGCTCCGACGAGGCTCACGTGCGTGCGCGGGTCGTTCGTCCAGCGCACGGGCACTTCGGCGACCGTCAGGCCGCGTTGCGAGGCGAGCACGCAGAGCTCGGCGTCGAAGGCGAAGCCCTCGATCCGCTGCAGCTCGAACAGGGGTCGCGTCGTCTCCAGCCTGAACAGCTTGAAGCCGCACTGGCTGTCGCGGATCGTCAGTCCCGTGAGCAGGCGCAGCAGCAAGTTGAAGCCCTTGCCCATCGTCTCCCGGTAGACGGGCTGACGGACCAGCACCTCTGATCGCGGCAGCGCGCGTGAGCCGATCGCCAGGTCTGCGCCCTCGCCCAGCGCGCGAGAGAGAACACAGAGGTCGTCGAGCGGCGTCGAGAGATCGACGTCCGTGAGCAGTGCCCACGTGCCGCGGGCAGCGAGCATGCCGGCGCGGACGGCGGCCCCCTTCCCGCGGTTGCGGGGGAAGGTGATCACGCGCAGCCGTGGCTCGACGGCGGCGTACTCGAGCAAGAGCCGTGGAGTTGCGTCGCGCGAGCCGTCATCCACGACGAGCACCTCGCTCAGCGTGAGCTGGGCGGCCGCTGCGACTGCGTCGGCGCCGGTCGTGACGGCGTCGAGAAAGGCGACGATCCGCTCCTCTTCGTCGTACGCAGGGACGATGATCGAGAGGGACCGTTCGCTCAGGGATCCGATCATAGTCGGCGCGCTCCACGGCCGGGTCCGGCGAGCGGTGAGCGCCATGCGACAACCCGTGGTTGAATGAATCGGCTGTGACGACCTCCGGTGCGGATCTGGCCAGCCACGGCGTCGACCGCCGCTGCCTCGTGACCGGTGGGGCCGGTTTCATCGGCTGCAACTTGGCCGACGCCCTCCTGCGAGCGGGTTTGGAGGTCTGCGTCCTCGACGACCTCTCGCGCCCGGGGGTCGTCCGCAACCTCGATTGGCTGCGCTCCCGGGACGACGGCGGAATCGACTTCCTGCATCGAGACGTCCGCGACGCCGAGGCGGTCAAGCGGGCGGTCGCGGGGGTGGACGTCGTCTTCCACCTCGCCGGGCAGACGGCCGTGACGACCTCGGTTCTCGACCCTCGCGGCGACTTCGAGGCGAACGCGCTCGGCATGCTCAACGTCCTCGAGGCCGCGCGGCACTCACGCCGGGAGCCCATCGTGCTGTACGCGTCGACCAACAAGGTTTACGGCGGGCTCGAGCAGTTCGAGGTCGTCGAGGAGCCGACGCGTTACGCATTCGCCGACCTGAAGCACGGCATCGACGAGCGGCAGCCGCTCGCCCCTCACTCGCCCTACGCTTGCTCGAAAGGAGCCGCCGACCAGTACGCGCTCGATTATCACCGGATCTACGGCGTGCGCACCGTGGTCTTTCGCCAGAGCTGCATCTACGGACCGCGACAGCTCGGCTCCGAGGAACAGGGCTGGGTGGCGTGGTTCCTCGACGCGGCCCGCGACCGTCGGCCGGTGACGGTCTTCGGCAACGGCAAGCAGGTGCGCGACCTGCTCTACGTGGATGATCTCGTTGAGGCATACACGCTCGCGATCGCAGCGATCGGTCGGACGGCGGGCGAGGCGTACAACATCGGCGGCGGGGCAGAGCGGACCCTCGCGATCTGGGCGGAGTTCGAGCCGCTGCTCGCGGAGATCACGGAGCGGGTACCAGACGTACCCAGGTTCCAGCCGGCCCGGCCGGGCGATCAGCGCGTCTTCTTCTGCGACACACGCAAGGCGGCCGCAGACTTCGGTTGGCGAGCACGGGTCTCGGTCCGTGAGGGCGTGGCCGCGCTTGCCGCCTGGATGGAGGGGCGCACCGACTCGTCGGCCGATCCAACGGCGGCCGGATGAGAGTCCTCTTCGGTCTCACCTACTACCGGCCACACATCAGCGGGCTCACGATCTACGTGGAGCGACTCGCCAGCGCACTGGCGAGCCGCGGCCACGGTGTCACCGTGCTGACCTCGCGGTACGACCCCTCCTTACCCGGCCGGGAGAGGGTCGCAGGCGTGCGCGTCTTGCGCGTGCCGGTGGCGTTTCGGGTGAGCAAGGGGGTCGTCATGCCCACGTATGGGCTCGAGGCGACGCGACAGGTACTGGCGCATGACGTCCTCAGCGTTCACCTGCCCCAGTTCGACGCCTGGGGGCTCGCGCTTTGCGGTCGCGCGCTCCGCCGGCCCTGCGTGCTCACCTACCACTGCGACCTGCACCTCCCCGCGGGAGCGCTGAACCGGGTCGCAGAAGGAGTGGTGGGCGCGACGAACGCGGTCGCGGCGGCGCTCGCAGACCGTGTGGTCGCCTACACCGACGACTACGCCGCGCATTCCCCGTTCCTCCGCCGCCACGCCGAGAAGGTCGAGGTCATCGGTCCGCCCGTCGTGATGCCCGAGCCGGCCGACTCGGACGTGGCGGCCTTCCGACAGGGCCACGGCCTGGGGAAAGCGCCTCTGATCGGCTTCGCCGCCCGCTTCGCAACCGAGAAGGGCGTCGATACGCTGCTGGACGCGCTGCCAGCCTTGAACGCGCGCGTCCCGGGCGCGACGGTGCTGTTCGCTGGTCCCCACGAGGGCATCGTCGGCGAGGAGGCCTACCGCGCTCGCCTCGCGCCGGCGATCGCTGCGCTCGGTGAGCGCTGGCGCTTCCTCGGCCCGCTCGATGCCGTCCGGGAGATGCCGGCGTTCTTCGGCGCGCTCGACTGCCTCGTCGTTCCGAGCGTCAATTCCACGGAGTCGTTCGGGCTCGTTCAGGTGGAGGCCATGCTCTGCGGCACTCCGGTGGTCGTGAGCGACCTGCCCGGGGTCCGCCAGCCGGTGCGCCTGACGGGAATGGGGGAGGTCGTGCCGCCGCGGGACGCCGCCGCGCTCGCCGAGGCGGTGGGACGGGTGCTCGCGGAGCCGGCCCGGTACGTGCGGCCCCGCTCGGAGATCGCGCGCCGCTTCGATCCCGAGCGCACCGTCGACG
>JACDBY010000077.1 GCA_013694685.1 Actinomycetota bacterium | reverse complement strand
GGTCCCCGCGCAGGGTGAGAGCTCGGCAAGCAGCCGGCAGGTCTCCACGTACGGCTCATAGACACCACCATGAAGCACTGGTGGAGGTATTCGTCGGACTGCCGGTGGATCGCCTCGACGACGACGTTCGTCGACTTCGCCGGTGGGATCGGCTGCCAGAACACCGGGCACCGGTTCGCGGCGGTGACGCGGGCGCCTACGGCCGCGGTCACGACGAGCCTCGGCGTCGCGCGCCGTTCGACACGAAGCGCTTCCACGCCGCGAGCACTGCCTCCTGCCCGGTCATGGCCACGCGCCCGAGTATGACTCGCGTGCACATGAGGCGAACCGCTTCCGCCCGAGACAGAGGCACGTGTCCGACTGAAGTCGGGCACAGCGACCGGCAGAACGGGTGCGGTTTCCCGCACTACGCGGCCGTTCACCGGTCTGCGACGATTCGTGAGACATGACGAGCGCGACGACGATCCTCATCGTCGACGACCACCCGAGCTTCCGCCGGTGCGCGAGGGCGGTCCTCGAGGCGGACGGCTTCGCGGTGATCGGCGAGGCGGACGACGGTGAGGGCGCGATCTCGGCGATCGGGTCGCTCCAGCCGGAGGTCGTGCTTCTCGACGTCCAACTGCCCGACATGGACGGTTTCGCGGTGCTCTCGCGGCTCGGGGAGGATGCTCCGTCGGTCGTTCTCGTCTCGAGCCGGGAAGCGTCGGACTATGACGGCCTGATCTCGGCGAGCGGGGCTCGCGGCTTCATCTCGAAGGCCGACCTCAGCGGCGCCGCCGTTCGCTCCCTCCTTCCGTGACGCGCCGACGGCTCGGCGCCGCCGTCGCGCTCGGCATCCTGCTCTACGCAGCCGCCCTCGTTCTCGTTCTGACCGACGATCTCGGTGACCGGCGAACGCTCGTCGTACTTGTGTTCGCCGCCGGCGTCGTCTTCACGATCACCGGCGCGATCGCGGCCGCTCGTCGCCCGCGCAACGCGACAGGCACCCAGATGCTGGCCGTCGGCCTCGTCTGGTCGCTCGGCTCGCTCCAGGCTGCGGACGACTCGTTCGTGTTCACGCTCGGCTTCGCGCTGAGCGCGCTCGCGTTCGTCCCGTTCACGTGGCTCATCCTCTCGTACCCGACCGGTCGGTTGCCGCGCGACGATCGCTGGATCGTGGCGGCCGTCGCCGCGATCGTGACGCTCGGTCCGCTGTCCGTCGTACTCACCGACTCGACGCCGATCACAGGGTGTGCCGATTGTCCCGAGAGCGCATTCGTCCTTTCGGACGACGCGGGGCTCGCCCGCGCCGCGTCCCTCGCCTATGCGCTGCTCGCGGCCGCTGCGGCGCTCGGCGTCTTCGTACGTCTCGTCCGCCGGTACCGGGCCTCGACACCGCCGCTTCGCCGCGTCGTCGGGCCGGTCTACCTCTTCACGCTCGAGGCGCTGGTGGCGCTCATCGCAGGCGGGCTCGTCAGCACGGTCAGCGACTCGGCTGCGCTGTGGCTCGAGCATCTCGCGCTCGTCTCGCTGGCGTTGATGCCCGTCGCGTTCCTGGCGGGCATCCTGCGCACGCGGCTCGCCCGCGCGGGGATCGCCGACCTGGCGATCGCGCTCGGCAACGGCACGCCGCTCCGCGATGCGCTCGCAGACGCGCTCGGCGACCCATCGCTGCGGCTCGCGTACTGGTCGGCCCAACGCGAGGAGTGGGTCGACGGCGAGGGCATGACGCTCGCGGAACCGATCGCGCGGGGTGCGAACGCCGCGACGGTCGTGAACCACGGAGGTACCCGCGTCGCCGCGCTAGTCCACGACCGGACGCTCGCCGAGCAGCGTGAGCTCGTCGATGCCGTCGCGGCGACGGCAGGGCTCGCGTTCGAGAAGGAGCGCCTGCAGGCCGAGCTCAGAGCCCAGTATCGATTCCTCGAGACGATCATCGACACCGCGCCGAGCCTGCTCACGGTGGTGGACACCGAAGGGCGGATCCGGAACTTCAACCGGGCCGTCGAGATCGCGAGCGGTCTCGAGGGACGCACCCGGGTCGAGGGTCGCCATTTCTGGGAGGTGTTCATCGACCCGGCGGAGCGCGAGGCGATGATCGAGCGGTTTCGCGCTGCGGCGCCGGACTTTCCGGCGACCGAGTACGAAAACACGTTCATGAACGCGAACGGTCAGGAGCGGGTCATCGCGTGGCACTCGGCGCCGCTCCTCGACGAGAGTGGCGACGTCGTCCGCGTTATCGCGGGAGGGATCGACATCACCGAGCGGAAGCGCCGCGAGCTCGATCTCCAGCGCCAGCGCGACTTCGCGAACGCCGTGGCAGACGCGATTCCGAGCTTCATCGTGATCGTCGATCATGACGGCGCAGTCGTGCCGGCGGGTGCGAACCGCGCCTTCCTCGATGCGTTCTCGTGGGCGCTGTCCAAGCTCGAGGGCACGTCGTTCCTTGAGCTCGTGGCCGACGACGACGAGTTCTCCGCGCGGATGGCGATCGCGGGCGCAGCGAACGGCGTCCCGCAGTCCGAGCGGGAGTCGCGCTGGCTCACGCGGGACGACCAGGAGCGGATCGTTGCCTGGACGGCGACGCCCGTCCTCGACCAGCGCGGCACCGCGCGGGTGCTCGTCTCAGGCGCCGACGTCACGGAGCGCGCACGCCAGGAGGAGGAGGTGCGTGCCTCGCGGGCACGCATCGTGGCTGCGACCGACGCGGCCCGCCGTCGCCTCGAGCGGAACCTCCACGACGGCGCACAGCAGCGGCTGGCCGCGCTCTCGCTCTCTCTCCGGCTGACGGAGTCCAAGCTCCCCGTCGACGTCGAGGCGGCACTCGAGAGCCTCGCGGCGGCCCGCTCCGAGCTCGCTCAGGCGCTCGACGAGCTGCGCGAGCTCGCGCGCGGTCTTCATCCCAACGTGCTCACAGACCGGGGTCTCGGCCCGGCGCTCGAGGGGCTCGTCGTGCGCTCGCCGATCCCCGTCACGATCGACATACCCGCCGAGCGATTCCCGCCTGCGATCGAGGCGGCCGCGTACTACGTCGCGGCGGAGGCGCTCGCGAACGTCGTGAAGTACGCGCAGGCGACCGAGGTTCGTGTCCGGATCTCAGGCGATGACGACGGCGAGGTCCAGTCCGTGGTCGTCGAGGTGGTCGACGACGGCATCGGCGGCGCCGACCCGTCGCGCGGCTCGGGCCTCGAAGGTCTCGAGGATCGCGTGGAGTCGCTCGACGGCGTTCTCGAGATCGAGAGTCCTCGAGGTGGCGGGACGCGGATTCGTGCGACCATTCCGGTGGCGCGACCCGAATCCGGGCCTGCCGAGCCGGGTCACGGAAACCCACCTCCCGTGGCCGGGCCGCATTGAGCAGTCGCCATCGACCGGCGGTGGCGCGTCCCGCCGCGAGCGCTCGTACACTCAACCCGGTGTCTACGCTCCCCACCGGCACCGTGACGTTCCTCTTCGCCGACGTCGAGGGGTCGACACGCCTCGTGCAGTCCGCAGGCGCTCGGTACCCCGGGATGATCGGCGAGATCCGCCGCCTGCTCCGCGAGGAGATCGCAGGGAACGGCGGCACCGAGGTGGACGCGACCGGTGACGAGCTCTCAGCCGTCTTCGAGGAGGCGCAACCCGCGCTCACGGCCGCGCTCGCGAGCCAGGAGCGGCTCCGAGACCGTGCGTGGCCCGACGAGCACTCGGTTCGCGTCCGCATGGGTCTGCACACCGGGGTGCCCCAGCTCGGCGAGGAGGGCTACACCGGGCTCGACGTGATCCGCGCCTCGCGGATCGCCGCGGCCGGTCATGGAGGGCAGATCCTCCTCTCGTCGACCGCGGCGCCCTTCATCTCCGGGGTCGAGGTCCGCGATCTCGGCACCCACCGACTGCAGGGGCTGCCGGACCTGGAGCGCATCCACCAGGTGCTGGTGGACGGTCTGCCACGGGACTTTCCGCCGCTCCGCGGTACCGTCTCCCAGCTCGGCGACGCACGTCGCGTCGTGCTCGCGGACGACTCCGTCCTCCTGCGTGAGGGCGTGGCGCGCCTCCTCGAGGAGGCAGGCTTCGAGGTCGTGGCGCAGTCCGGCACGGCCGACGATCTCCTGCGGCACGTCGCGATGCACCGGCCCGACGTCGCCGTGATCGACATCAGGATGCCGCCGACGCATACGGACGAGGGCCTACGCGCCGCGCAGGAGATCCGCGAGAAGCATCCGTCCGTCGGAGTGCTTCTCCTCTCACAGTACGTCGAGCCAGGGTACGCGATGGCGCTGCTCGAGACGAGCGCGGAAGGAGTCGGCTATCTCCTCAAGGACCGCGTAGCCGACCTCGAGCAGTTCGGGACCGCCGTGCGCCGCGTCGCGGACGGCGGCTCCGCTCTCGACCCCACCGTCGTCAGCCAGCTCGTGGGTCGCAAGCGGCGGGACGACCCCGTGGACAAGCTCACCGCCCGCGAGCGCGAGGTGCTCGAGTTCATGGCGGAGGGCAGGTCGAACCAGGCGATCGCCGAGCGGATGTTCGTGACGCTCCGTGCCGTCGAGAAGCACGTGACGAGCATCTTCACGAAGCTCGGCCTGCCGGCGAGCACGGACGACCACCGTCGCGTGCTCGCCGTGCTCGCGTTCCTGCGCGCCTGACCGTCACGTAGCGCCACGAGTCGGGCCCATCTCATGGCGCGGTCGACACGATCGCAGGAGACCGGCACGACGCCACTCGCCCGCTGCTCGGACGGTGTGGTTTCCCGCACCGTTACGCGGGAGGTCGCCGCATCGTCGGGACGACCGGTAGCGGGCAGGCTCCGCTCACGGTGCGCAGCTGGCTCTCACGCTCCCACTCCGGCGTCCGGGAGGTCGCCGCAATCGCCTTTCTCTACGGCCTCTACGAGGTGGTGCGCGGCGCCGGTGGCGAGAACGTCGAGGCGGCCAGGCAGAACACCGCCGACATCGTCGCGCTGGAGCAGGCCGCCGGCGTGTACGTCGAGCGCGGGGTCCAGGAGTCGTTCGAGGCGATTCCCTTCGCCCCCGCGACGCTCGGGCTCGCCTACGTGCTTCTTCACTTCGTCGGCACAGCGGTCGCGCTCGTCTGGGTGCACCGCCGTCATCCCGATCGCTTCCCGCTCGTCCGCACGACGTTCATCGCCTCGACCGCACTCGCGCTCGTGGGCTACGTCCTCTACCCGGCCGCACCGCCGCGGCTCGCGGAGCTCGGGTTCTCGGACACCGTGACGAGCTCGACGGGGCTCGACCTCAGCTCCGACCTCCTCGGCGCCCTCTACAACCCGTTCGCCGCCGTCCCGAGCCTCCACTTCGGGTACGCGCTCATCGTTGGCGCCGTGCTCGTCGCGATCGCCTCGCAGCGGGCGTGGCGGATCACAGGCGTGCTCTATCCGGCCGCGATGCTCGTGATCATCGTCGCGACGGGCAACCACTTCGTCGTCGACGCGGCGCTCGGCGGGTTGGTGGTCGTCGTCGGGTGGATGGCAGCGCGATGGCTGGTAGCTCCGGTCGCCGCGAGCCGCACGCGGCTTGCGCTCGCCGACTGCCCGCAGACGTGACGCCCGTCTACCATCACCGTGACGCCGGAGTAGCTCAGCTGGTCAGAGCACTGCTCTTGTAAAGCAGGGGTCAAGGGTTCGAATCCCTTCTCCGGCTCTTCCTCGTAGCTGGTCGTCCGGCCTACGCCGGGACGGCGCGCGAAGCCTGGTGCACCAGGATCTTCCGCTTGACGCGCTGGAGGGCGTTGTCGATCGTCTTGCAGTCGCAGGCGAGCTCGTCGGCCATCTCCTCGTACGAGCGTCCGTCGAGGTAGAGCCGGAGGGCTTCGGACTCGAGCCCCGAGAGACTCGTCCCGAGACACCCCACGAGGGACTGGAGCTCCTCCGTCGAGACGACCCGCACGGACGGATCGTCGATCACGGGACCCGGCAGCGCGTCCCCGAGCGTGCACTCGCCGTCCGTGTCTTGGCCGGCCGGCGTGTGGCTGAACGAGATGTAGGTGTTGAGCGGGGCGTGCTTGAACCGAGTGGCCGACTTGATCGCGGTGATGATCTGTCGCGTCACGCAGAGCTCGGCGAACGAGCGGAACGACGTCTCCTTGTCGTGCCGGAAGTCGCGGATCGCTTTGAAGAGGCCGATCATCCCCTCCTGCACCAGATCCTCGGCATCGCCGCCTGCGAGGAAGTACGAGCTCGCCTTGAGCCGCACGAACCCGTGGTACCGGCGCATGAGCTCCTCACGCGCGCCATTCGACCCGTTCCGCGCCTTGAGGACGAGCTGAAGATCCTCGAGCTCCCGCTGCAGCTTCTGCGGGGTCTTCGGTGCTGCGGCGGTGCGAGCGGACATTCCCTCATCTCCTCTCGAAGCTTTCCAGGACGACCCGAGAACGGAGTCTCACCCTCAGGTCGAGGGAGAAGCTAGCAGCATCTTGCGCTCGTTACAACCCTTTGCGCAATTTCCAATGTAATAGGAACACATGTTCGATGTTGTTTTGGACGTACTCTGCGACCTCGCACCGGAAACCGATGCAGGGCGCCGGACCTGTCCGGCACCCGAGTGCACTGAGATCGCGATACCCGACCGGGGCAGCTTCCCGGTGGAACATCGCGAGACGAGTGCCCTAGTCGCGAGCGCGACGCAGACGCTCGAGTCGGGCCCGCGTCTCCTCGTCGAGGCGATCGGCCACGCGGCTCGCCGAAGGCTCGCGATGGGCAACGCGGCCGAGCTCGTCGAGAAAGGGCGCCGACGCACGCTTTCGCACCGCCTGACCGCTCGTTCCCCGCACCGCGGCGTCGGACGTCACGAGCAACACCGCCTCTGCGTCGCGATGCTCGGCCGCGAGCCGCTCGAGCACGTCGTCGGCGTGGGTCGCGAACCGGACCTGCAGAGGACCGATCTCGCGCTGCTTCCCGACTCCGTCGAAGACGACAATACCGCGCGCTCCGCGAAGCGCGACGAAGCTGGCGAGGGCATCGACGAGTTCCTCCCTCGACCGGAAGGCGCCTGCGTGGAAGAGGTTCGATCCGTCGAAGAGATAGAGCGTCGGCTCGGGCAACACTCAACCTCGAGTCGAGCTGGAGGTGGTGCGTTGACGCCGCGCCTCGAAGAGCATGACCGCCGCCGCCACGCTCACGTTCAGCGACTCGACACCCTTGCCGAGCGGGATCGCGACCGCCGCGTCGCACGTCCGGCGGACGAGCGGACGAACGCCTCGACCCTCGGCACCGAGCACGAGCGCAACACCGTCGCGAAGATCCACGTCCCAAAGGCTCCGGTCACCGTCGGCGGCCGCCGCGTACGCCCACACACGATCACCCTTGATCTCGCCGATGTATCGTGCGAGGTTCGGGACGACGGCGACAGGCAGGTGCTCGACGGCGCCCGCGGAGGCGCGGCAGACAGCGGACGTGACGATCGCCGCACCGTGCGCGGGTAGGACGACCCCGGTCGCACCGGCCCCGGCCGCGCTTCGCACGACAGCCCCGAGATTTCGCGGATCCGTGACCTGGTCGAGCAGGCAGAGGAGGGGCCGCTCGTCTGCCGCAAGCTCCCACGCGTCCGCGTAGGGGTATGGCTCGCACCACGCGACGAGCCCCTGGTGATCGGGCGAGCCTGCCGCCTCCGTGAGCTCGCGCTCGCGTTTGACCCGAGGCCGCGGGCCCTCGGCGAGCCACTCGAGCGCCGAGGATGCGCGCTCCCCGGCCCAGAGCTCGAGGACGGCGCGACGCCCTCGAAGCGCCTCGCGAACGGCATTCCGGCCGTAGACCAGGTCGCGGCTCACGCCCGTGGCACGAGCTCGTAGCCCGCGGCCACGTCGCGCACCTCCCAGCCGGCGGCGAGGATCTCGGCGCGAAGCCGGTCTGCCTCCGCGAAATCCTTGGCCGCGCGGGCCGCGCTACGAGCCTCGGCGAGCTGGGTCACGCCAGCCGGAGCGTCCGAGCGATCCGCCAAGGATCCCAGCCCAAAGACGTTCAGCGCACGGTAGAGCAACTCGTGATCGCGCCACTCATGGATGACGGCGAGCGCCTCAGGAGTGTTGAAGTCGTCGTCGAGCGCCGCCGCGAACCGATTCCACGCGTCGTCGGGCGCGGTTATGGAAGGGTTTCGGAAGACCTCCCGGAAACGCGCGGCACGCGCCGCAGCCGCGGTGAGCGTGCTGTCCGAATAGTCGAGCGGCTTGCGCCAGTGACCTGACAGGAAGAATGCAAGGAGCGTCTCGCGGCCCCAGCGGTCGAATGCGCGCGCGAGGGAGACGTCGTTACCCGCCGACTTGTGCATCTCCTCGCCGGCGAACCGGAGCATCCCGTTGTGCATCCAGATGCGCGCGAACGGATGTCCGAGCGCGCGTGACTGGGCGATCTCGTTCTCGTGGTGCGGGAAGATGAGGTCGAGACCGCCGCCGTGAATCTCGAACTCCGGGCCGAGGTGCTTCTCGGACATGGCCGAGCACTCGATGTGCCAGCCGGGACGGCCTCGCCCCCACGGCGACTCCCACGACGAGTCCTCGCCGGGCTTCGATGCCTTCCAGAGGGCGAAGTCTCGCGGATCCTCCTTGCGGGGGTTCGGCTCCTGATTGAGCATCTCGTCGGCTTGCTGGCGGGAGAGGCGTCCGTACTCCGGAAAGCTCGAGACGCGGTAATAGACGTCGCCGTCCTCCTCATACGCGTGGCCACGCACGACGAGCTACTCGATCATGCGGATCTGATCCGGCACCGTGCCCGTGGCGGTCGGCTGGACATCCGGCATCCCGAGACCCAGTCGCCCGATGTCCTCCAGGTACCACTCGGTCGCTGCCGCCGCGAGCCCCACGCTGTCCCCCGGCGCCGCGTCGTAGATCTTGTCGTTGATGTCGGTGACGTTGATCGCGAGCTTGGTCTCGTATCCGTTGAGGTCGAGCCACCGCTTGAGCCAGCGCCCGAGCACCTCGGGCACGGCATTACCGACGTGGATGTGCCGGTAGACGGTCGGGCCGCAGAAGTACATGCGCACGGGGCCAGGCGGCGCCGGAAGCTCGACGAGACCGCGCGTGTACGTGTCGTAGAGGCGCACGGCGCGATCGTAGACGCGAGCCTTTCGTGGATGTGGGCGCGGCCGAATGTCTGGCCGGCGTCGAGCTCCGGTGTCTGGCTTCAGCC
>JACDBY010000328.1 GCA_013694685.1 Actinomycetota bacterium | reverse complement strand
GACGCCGATGAAGACGGACACGAACGACTGCACCGACGAGGCCGTGTCGGCCAGCACCAACGAGCCGACGCTCTCGTCGCCCACAGGCAACGATTCTTCCTCGCGGCGAGCGTTCCTCTAGCGGCGGCCGCCCGTGGGCTACGCCTGGTTGAAGAAGGCCCCCACCGGATCGAGCGCGCGAGCCCGCTCCTCGGCGGAGACCTCGACGTTCCGCGGCGTGAGGAGGAACACCTTGTCCGCGACGCGCTGCATGCTGCCGTCGAGCGCATACGTGAGCCCGCTTGCGAAGTCGATCATCCGCTTCGACAGCTCGGTGTCCGCCGACTGAAGGTTGAGGATCACCGGTACGGAATCCTTGAAGCGGTCGGCGATCTGCTGCGCGTCGTTGAAGCTCCGCGGCAGCACGAGGTGGACGCGCACCTGCGACGAGCCGTCGACGCCCCGCAGGCGCCCGCGCCGTGACGAGACGCGACCCTGGTTGACCGCGAGTTCGGGCTCGGACGCGCTGTCGGGATCGCTCCACTCCTCCTCCGAGCGCCGGCGGGGCAGGCGCCGGACGTTCGCCCGGTCGCGACGGCGGTAGTCGCGCTCGACCTGCTGGTCCGTCATCGTCAGGTCCTCGTCCCAGTCCTCGTCCTCGGCGATCCCGAAGTAGACGAGCGTGCGGTTCCAGACGTCCCCGAGCCCCATGCAGGCGGGATCGTACTCCGTCCGAGTGACGACGTTCGTGGTGTCACCCGGGAGCCGGTGTAGGTGCCGGACGTGTCCGGTACCTAGCGGACGAGCGTCGAGCCGATGCGAATCAGCGTCGCCCCCTCCTCGACCGCGACCTCCCAGTCCTGCGAGGTGCCCATCGAGAGCTCCGGCAGCCCGTGCACGCCGGCCAGCTCCGCGAGACGCCGGAACGAGACGCGCGAGGCCTCGGGCTCCTCGGCGAGCGGCGGCATCGTCATCAGGCCGCGAATCCCGTCGTAGCGCTCGAGGAACCCCGCGACCGCGTCCGGCTCGACACCCGATTTCGACGCCTCGCCCGAGAGGTTCACCTCGAGGAGCGCCGGCACGGTGAGCCGTCTCGCCGACGAATCGGAGTCGAGAGAGTGGACGAGCTCGCAGATCCCGTTCACGACCTTCACCTTGTTCGACTGCAGGTGCCCGATGAAGTGCCAGCGGAACGCGTCGCCGTAGACGGCGTGCTTCGCGAGCAGATCCTGGGCGCGGTTCTCTCCCACCACCTCGATCCCCGCGTCGGCGAGGATCGCGAGGTCGTGGACCGAGACGTACTTCGTCGCCGCCACGACCGTGACGCCCTCTCCAGCGCGCGCGCAAACCGCCCCGTACCGCTCACGGACGGACTCGACCGTCAAGCCAGCCATTGCCGTGCCAGCTCGAGGAGGCGATCGCGGTCGTTCTCGGCCGGCTCGTCGACGACGTGGTCGAGCAGGCGAACGAGCGCAGCTCCGAGCTCCGGCCCCTCTCGATGACCGACGGCGATCAGGTCGTCGCCGTCGACCGCGAGGTCGGAGAGCCGGTGCGGGCTCTCCGCCTCCTCGGCGAGCAGCCGCTCGAGCTCGGCGAGGTGCTCGAGCTCCCAGTCCTCGACGACCTTCGCCCCGAGATCGGCTCGCTTGAGCGCCACGAGCGACTCGGCCAGCGCGCTCCCGTGCGAGGCGAGGAACCGGCGGGCGAAGAGCGCGTCGATCGGCGCGTCGAGCCAGAACGCGTGGCCTGCGACGATCCGGGCAACCTCGTCGCGGAGGACATTCGGATAGCGGAGGCGGCGCATGACGGCTAGCGCGAGCTCGGCTCCGAGCCCGGCGTGGCCTCCGTCGCCCCGGTCCGCCTCGGGCTTGGCGAGGTCGTGGAGGAGCGCGGCGAGACGGACCGCGAGCTTCGCTCCCCCATCGGCGGCGCCCTGGACGACGGCGAAGACGTGCTCGTCGAGTGGCAGCGGCTGGCGTCCTCCAGGGAGCTGGTAGCCGATCGCGTCCGCGAACTCGGGAATCACCTCGACGAGCGCGCCCGTGTCGCGCGCGAGCCGGAGCGCCGCGGCCGGTCGCCGACCGAGAAGCAGCTTCGAGAGCTCTCCCAGCCCGTCGGCCGCCTGACCGCCGCCGATCCGCTCGGCCGAGACGTGAGCGAGGCGGCGCGCCTCGCTCTGCATCTGCCGAACCGTCTCGTCGGTCAGCGTGAAGCCGAGCTGCGAGACGAGGCGCAGGCCGCGGATGATCCGCAGCGGATCCTCTGCGAAGCTCTCGCGGCCGACCGTGCGGAGCTCGCGCCGCTCGAGGTCCTCGCGGCCCCCGAAGGGATCGACGAGCTCGCCGGTCTCGAGCCGTCGTGCCATCGCGTTCACGGTGAAGTCGCGGCGAGCCATGTCGTCGACGATCGAGACGGACGCGTCGGGGACGATCTCGAAGTCGCGATGGCCGGGACCGGTGCTCCGCTCGCGGCGCGGTGGCGTGAGCTCGATGCCCGCCGGGGCGAGCACGCGGATCGACCCGTCACGCGGATGGAAGCGGACACCGACGAGCTGGCCGTGCACCTCCAGGTCCTCGACTCGCCCGTGCGGCTCGAGCGCCGCACGCAGGCCCGCTTGGTCGACACCCGGGACGAGGAAGTCCTCGTCCGCGTGCTCGATTCCGAGCAGCTCGTCGCGCACGGCGCCGCCTACGACGTACGCGTCGAGCCCGAGCGAACGGATGTAGCGGCGGATCTCCGTGCTCATGGGGATCGGTGCGGACCTCGGCGAGATGTCGCTCGCCCCTACAGGTGCGCGATCGCCTCGATCTCGACGAGCGCGCCGGACGGGAGCTTCGCTACCTCGAAGGTCGAGCGCGCAGGTGGGTGCTCGCCAACATGCTTGGCGTAGACCTCGTTCATCGCCTGGAAGTCGTCGAGCTGCTGAAGGAAGACGGTGGTCTTGACAAGCTTGTCGAGCGAGCTGCCTGCCGCCGCGAGGATGGCCCCGAGATTGGCGAGGGCCTGCTCTGTCTGTGCGGCGACATCACCCTCGACGGCGGAGTCGCCCGGGCTCAGGCCGAGCTGACCGGCGACGAAGACGAGCTCGCCGGCGACGATCGCCTGGTTGTAGGGAGCGCCCTGGAACGGCGCCGGTGCCGCCTCGGTGCGGATCACGGTCTTCTCCATCGCGAGCCTCCTTCGTCGGTCGGTCAGTGGGCAGGCGCGGAGGCGCGCGAGAGCGCGACGCCGAGCGCCTTGAAGATCGCCGCGAGGGCGTGGCCCGAGTCCTCCCCCTCGATCAGTCGGACGTGGATCGTGAGTCCTGCCTCGTCCGCGAGCCGTCCGAGGAACCGTGCCGCCAGGTCGGTGCCGAGCCCGCCCGCGCCCGTCAGATCGGCGTTCGAGGCGACCAGCGGGACCTCCGAGCGCTCGACGACGACCATCGCGAGCGCCTCGGCGGCGGGCACGGTCGCCTCACCGATGGTTCCGGGGGGCAGGCGGGGTGCGACGGCGCGGCCAAGGGCGGTGCCCGCCGCGTCCACCTCCGCCTCCGGGTCGTCCGGCTCGATCTCGAGTGCCAGGTCGAAGCGCCCGGCGCGCGCGAGCTCGGTCAGGAGATGGTCGAGCAGCGGCACGCCCGTCGTCACATTGGCGGTGCCGTCGCCGTCGGCGATGCGGGCGCCGCTCACAGCTCGGCACGCTCGATCGAGGCACCGAGCTCCCGGAGGCGCTCGTCGATGCGCTCGTAGCCCCGGTCGATCTGGCCGACGTTCCCGATCGTCGATCGTCCCTCGGCGCACAACGAGGCGATCACCATCGCCATGCCGGCGCGAATGTCCGGGCTCTCGAGCCGCTGTCCATACAACCGAGCCGGACCCGTCACGACGACGCGATGCGGATCGCAGAGGATGATCCGGGCCCCCATCGAGACGAGCTTGTCGACGAAGAACAGGCGACTCTCGAACATCTTCTCGAAGACGAGCACCGTGCCGTGGGCCTGGGTCGCGGCGACCACCGCGATCGAGGTCAGATCGGCCGGGAACGCCGGCCAAATACCGCTCTCGATCTTCGGGATCTGGTCGCCGAGATCGTCCACGACGCGGAGTTTCTGATTTGGCGGGACGCGCACGCTCGTCTCCCCCACCTCGAGCTGGATCCCCAGCTTGCGAAACGCCGGGACGATCGAGATCAGATCGTCGGGCTCGACGTCCTCGATCGTCACCTCGCCCCCCGTCGTCGCCGCGAGTGCCGCGAAGCTCGCGACCTCGACGTGCTCCGGGCGGATCCGGTGCGTACCACCGCGGAGCTCGTCGACGCCGCGGATGTGGAGGACGTTCGAGCCGATCCCCTCGATCTGCGCGCCGAGCTCGACGAGGAAGTGGCACAGATCCTGGATGTGCGGCTCACAGGCTGCGTGGCCGACGACCGTCTCACCGTCAGCGAGCACGGCGGCCATGACGGCGTTCTCGGTCCCCATCACGGATGCCTCGTCGAGGAAGAGCCGGGTGCCGCGCAGCCCGTCCGTTCTCAGGTCGTAGGCGCCGTTCAAATCGACGTCGACGCCCAGCTCCATGAACGCGTGGATATGCGTGTCAAGGCGCCTGCGGCCGATCACGTCGCCACCCGGCGGGGGCACGGTCGCCCTCCCGAACCGGGCGAGCAGTGGGCCGGCGAAGAGGAACGAGGCGCGGATCTCGCGCGAGAGGCCGGGCGCGAGCGCGGTCTTCGACACCTCCGCGGCGTCGACCGTCACCTCGTTCGCGCCGCTCCAGGAGACGGTGGCGCCGAGATCGGCCAGGATCTCGAGCATCGTCTCGACGTCCCTGATGCGGGGCACGTTGGAGAGGACGACCGGCTCCGTCGCGAGCACGGTCGCCGCGAGGATCGGCAGCGCGCCGTTCTTGTTGCCCGCGGCGCGAACCGTTCCCTGGAGAGGCCGCCCGCCTTCGATCACGAAGGACTGCATGCGGGGCGGTATGTTACGGCCTCTCGTGGAGGTGACCCGAGAGAGGGCCTGGGCGACCCTGACGCGCTTCACGACGAGCGAGTCGCTCCTTCGTCATGCGCTCGCGGTCGAGGCGCCTGTGCGCGGCTACGCCCGTCGCTTCGACGAGGACGAGGAGCTGTGGGGTTGCGTGGCGCTCCTCCACGACTTCGACTACGAGATCCACCCGACGCTCGCCGAGCATCCGCAGGACGGCGCCCCGCTGCTTCGCGAGGAGGGCTACCCGGAGGAGGTCGTCGAGGCGGTTCTCTCCCACGCGGAGCATCTCGGCCTGCCCCGGGACACGCCACTGAAGCGCACGCTCTTCGCCTGCGACGAGCTCTCGGGCTTCGTCCACGCGTGCGGGCTCGTCAGGCCGACCGGGCTCGACGGACTCGAGCCGAAGTCGGTGCGGAAGAAGCTCAAGCAGCCGTCCTTCGCCGCGGGCGTCCACCGCGACGAGGTCTACGCCGGAGCGGCGCTCCTCGGTCTCGAGCTCGACGAGCACATCGTGAACGTCGTCGCCGCGCTGCAGCCGATCGCCTCGGAGCTCGGGTTGCGCACCGCCGTCGACGCGGCCTAGCTCGGCTCGCGTCGATAACGCGGTAGCGGGCTGGCCGTTCCTGCCCTCCGTCCAACACTTCGTCGAGCGTGGTGGGTAGATCGTGCCAGGCACGTAGCCACGTCCGCCCGAGCCGCGGCGACAACGGCCATCTCGACGCGGTGGACCAGGCCGTCTAGCGTGCCGCCCGAGTTGGGGCGAGCACACCGCGTTCAGCCGATCGGCATCGCCTTGCACATCACGACGCGAGGCATCCGTGATGCTCCGATCTTCCTCGATGACTCCGACAGGCGTCTGTTCATGGGGCTTCTGGCACAGACTGTTCACCGATGCCGATGGACGTGCCTCGCCTACTGCCTCATGACAAACCACTTTCACGTGCTTGCAACGCTCTCGGGAGCCAACCTGTCGAACGGAATGCATCGGCTGAACGGCACGTACGCGAGGCGCTTCAACGAGCGCTACGGACACACCGGGCACCTGTTCGAAGCGCGCTTCTCGTCGACCGTGATCGAGTCGAACGAACATCTACTCGAATCGGTTCGTTACATCGTCAACAATCCTGTGCGCGCCGGCGTCTGCTTCGACCCGGGCGACTGGCCATGGAGCAGTTTTCGTGCGACAGCAGGATTTGAGCGCTGTCCACCGTTCCTCGCGGCCGGTCGCGTCCGCCGACTCTTCGGGCGTGGGTCTCGCGGGGCAGAGCTCTACGCCGAGTTCGTTCGGGAGCGAGCGGGAATCGTGCTCGCACGTTAAGTGGGGCCCCTACGAGCCACGTGCGATTCGGACGTGACTACGTGCCTGGCACGGTTCTCCGAGCTGCCGCTGACCGACGGCGACGCGGTTCCCCCCGCCGGGCGCGCGAGGGACTCAGACCGCAGGGCCGTCGCGGGGCCGACCTCAACGCTGCAGCACGGCCACGAGCCGGTCGAGGTCGTCGTCGCTCGTCCACCAGCCGCATGAGACGCGCACGAGACCGCGGCCGGGGATGTCCCGTACGTGCACGCCCGCGTCGTGCAGCCGGGCGACGAGTGCCGGCGCGTCGCCCTCCGGCCGAAACGCGACGAGTGTCGCGGCCGGCTCGGATTCGAGAAGCTCGACCCGCGAGCGGAGGAGTTCACGGCAGCGCGCAGCGGCCGTCGTTGCTCGCTCGAGCCACCAATCCGGGCGTAGCCCGAGCGCAACAAGGAGCCCGCGAAGCGTGCCGCGGGCGAGCCAGGTCGTCTCGAGCCGGCGCGCGCCAGGCTGCGGCTCGAACGCGCCGTCGGGCTCGTAGCGTCGCTGTCCGAAGTAGCTGGGAGAGACGACCGCCAGGCGGTCGGGGTCGGCGACGACCAGCGCGCCCGTCGTGTCCGGTCCGCACAGCCATTTTTGACCCGAGACGGTCAGGAAGTCGAGCCCTGCCGCCCGGACGTCGATCGCACCGACCGACTGGGCTCCGTCGGCGAGCACGGGTACACCGCTTCGCTCTCGGATCTCTGCCAGCGGGAGGACGGCACCTGTCGTCCAGAGCACCTGGGAGGCGGCGATCAGGCGCGTGCGCGGCGTCACAGCGGCCAGGATCCGCTCCGGATCGGGCTCGACCACCACGACGCACGCACCGGACGCGCCGAGAGGCCCGAGGAGCCCGAAGTGCTCGTCGGTCGTCGTGACGATCTCGTCCGCCTGCTCGAGACCGAGACCCCGGAGCACGATGCCGCAGCCTTCGGTGGTCGAGGTCGTGAGTGCGACAGTGTCGGGATCGGCCCGGACCAGACCGGCGAGACCCTCACGGAGCTCCGCGCGCAAGCCGATCATCTCCTCGAAGTACGGTATGCCGCTCCGGCCGCGCACGAGATCGGCCTCGACCCCGTCGACGAGCGCGGCCGCGACGGGGTGCGCCAGCGGCCCGACCGTCCCGGCGTTGAGGTAGGCGATCCGCTCGAGCACCGGGAAGAGCGCGCGAGCCTCAGCGAAGGTCATGACACCTCCACCAGGCAGTCGAGCGGTGCGTGGTCGGAGAGGACGACCCCGTCCTGCATCCGTAGCTCGCGTGGCCACACCATCCGCTCACGGATCGATGCGTTGCGGACGAGCACGTCGTCGATGCCCTCGAAAGGCGCCGAGAAGCCCTCGAGGAGAGGGTCGGCCACGTTGAAGTCGCCGGCCAGGACCGTCGCCTCGCCGGGACGCGCGAGGCGCTCGACGAACCTCGTCGATCTCTGGGCCTCGGCCCGTGGCACGTCCGGGTCGCGGAAGTCGTTCGTCGCGTGCAGGTTGGCGACGACGACGGACGGGTGGCCCTCGAGCCGAACGGCCTGGACGATCCGGCGCTCGCGGCGCGGCTCGCTGATCTGCTCGCTCCCGAGATCCGAGACCTTCCGGCTGCGCGGGACGAGCACGGCATTCGCCTGACCCGCGAGGCCCGAGCGGAAGAACCCCTGGTTGAGACCCGTGACCCAGGTCGAGATCGCCCCCGGTCGCGCGGCCGGGCGTGCAACGGCGCCGATCGAGGTCATTCCCGACCAGCTGCCGAGCCTGCGCAGCGCCCAGACCGGCACCTCCTGGAGGCACAGCACGTCCGGATCGTCCGAGGTCGCGAGCTCCACCATGCGCCGCAGAAAGCCTGCCCGACGCGGCGGCGATGCGTTGCCGTGGAACACGTTCCACGTGCGGACGAGCAGCATCATGCGGGAGACGAGGCTACGGGTACCGTCGAGAGCCTGCGCCGATGCACGTCGTCCTTGCCGATCCCCCCGCATTCACGCCGCCGTACGACCACGAGCTGGCGAGCGCGCTCGCGCGCGCGGGCGCGGAGGTCGAGCTGGTCACGGCCCCGTTCCGGTTCGGGGCGCGCCCGAGACCAGCTGGCTACCGCCTCGAGGAGAGCTTCTACCGGCGCTCCGCGCACATCGAGCGACGGTTGCTCCGTCTCGGGCTCCGCGCATTCGAGCATCCGGTCGCCATGCGGCGGCTCCTCCGAAGGTCTGCGGACGTCCTTCACCTCCAGTGGCTCGCCGCGCCCGAGCTCGACGTCGCGCTTCTCCGCTCGAGCCGGCCGCTCGTCTTCACCGCGCACGACCTCCTTCCCCGGCGAACCGGTCGTCGCACGCGCCTGTGGAAGCGGCTCTTCAACCGATTCGACCGGGTCGTCGTCCATTCGGAGCGCGGCAGAGAGGCGCTGACGGCGTTCGGTGTTGCGCCTGAAGCGCTGCGGGTCATTCCACATCCGGTCTTTCGCAGCGCCCCCGACCGCGCCGACGACGGGCGGACCGTGCTCGCGCCGGGAGTGATCCGGCCGTACAAGGGGCTCCCCGACGCGCTCGAGGCCGTGCTCGCGCTGCCCGAGGCGCGGCTCCTCGTCGCCGGAAACCCGCGCGTCCCACTCGACGAGCTGAGAGCACGTGGCGGCACGCGCGTCGAATGGCGCCTTGGGTACCTGGGTGCGGCCGAGCTCGAGCGAGCGCTCTCGGAGGCGACGGTCGCCGTCTTTCCCTACGCGGACGAGCTCGACCAGTCCGGCGCCCTCCTGCAGGCGCTCGGTGCCGGTCTGCCCGCGGTCGTCTACGACGTCGGTGGCCTCGGCGAGGTCGTCTCACGGTTCGAGGCGGGCCGCGTCGTCG
>JACDBY010000324.1 GCA_013694685.1 Actinomycetota bacterium | reverse complement strand
TCGGGACCTACGTCGACTTCGTCGGCGCCGACCTCCGGCTCCCCGGTGCGCTCCTCGTGATCCTCGTTGTCCTCCTCGTCAAGCCGTCGGGCATCTTTGGCAAGCGTGAGGTGAAGCGCGTATGAGGCTCGGTCGCCAGCTCGCGCCCGTCGCCGCCTTCGTCGCGCTCGCGGTCGTCGTTCTCGTTCTGCCGTCGTTCGTCTCCGCCTTCCGCGCCCAGCAGCTCGCGTATGTCGCCATCTACCTCGTCGCGCTGATCGGCCTGAACGTCCTCACGGGCTACACGGGACAGATTTCCCTCGGCCACGGCGCCTTCATGGCGGTCGGCGGCTACACGACCGCGATCCTGATGACCGACTACGGCATGAAGGACGTGTGGACGATCCCGATCGCGGCGCTCCTCACCGGTGCTGTCGGGTTCCTCTTCGGTCTCCCTGCGCTCAGGCTCTCCGGTCTCTACCTCGCACTCGCGACCTTCGCGATCGCCGTCTCCGCCCCGGCCGTGATCAAGCGCTTCGAGGGCTTCACGGGCGGCGGCAGCGGCATCAACCTCTTCGGTGTGCCCGAGCTCACGGCGTCGCTCACGCCCGTCGATGTGCTCGGTCGCGAGCTCGTGTTCAACGACTGGCTCTACTACCTCACCTGGACGGTCGCGCTCGTCGGCTACGTGCTCGCTTGGCTGCTCCTCCGTGGCCGGACGGGGCTCGCGTTCCGCGCCGTCCGGGACAGCGAGACAGCGGCCCAGTCGTCCGGTGTCAGCCTGCCGCGCTACAAGACGCTTGCCTTCGGTGTGAGCGCCGCGTACGCGGGTGTCGCCGGCTCGCTCTTTGCGATCGCGACGACCTTCGTGAACCCGGATACGTTCCCGATCGCCCTCTCGATCCTGCTCCTCGTCGGTGTCGTCGTCGGTGGTCTCGGCTCCCTCGTCGGTCTGATCGCGGGCGCGGTCTTCATCCAGTTCCTGCCGATCTGGTCGCAGGAGGTCTCGAGGTCGCCGGGTGCGCCGGCCGTCGTCTCGGGTCTCATCCTGATCGCGCTCATGTTCGTGCTCCCGATGGGCGTGGCGGGGCTCGCGGGGCGGCTGAGAACGCTCACAAAGCGCTGACAAGGGGCGGCTACCATCGCCGCACGCTCGCTTCGGAGCGGCCTGACGGAACCAAGGAGTACCCCTCAGATGATCAGGAAGCTCACGCTTGCGCTGCCGGCTCTCGTCCTCGTCCTCGCCCTCGGGACCGGTGCTGCGATCGCGGGCTCGACCCGGACGCAGGCCGACCCGGGCGTCTCTGAGCGAGAGATCGTCATCGGCGCGACGACACCGCTCTCGGGCCCCTTTTCGTCGGTCTCATCGGTGACGGTCGGCGCGAATGCGTACTTCAAGTACGTCAGCGCCAGAGGCGGGGTCGGCGGTCGCAAGATCACGTTCAAGTACCTCGACGACCAGTACGACCCTGCGAAGACTGTGCAGCTGACCCGTCAGCTCGTCGAGCAGGACAAGGTCTTCGCGATCTTCAACTCGATCGGCACGGAGCACAACCTCGCTGTGCGGGACTACCTGAATGCAAACAAGGTGCCGCAGGTGTTTGCCGCATCGGGCTCCACGACTCTCGGCCGCGACGGCTCCAAGTATCCGTCCGCAATCGGCTTTCAGCCCAGCTACCAGGCAGAGGGGTGGGTGTACGGCAAGTATCTCGCACGAACCCGCCCGGGCGCACGCGTCGCCGTGCTCTTCCAGAACGACGACTACGGCAAGGATCTGCTGAACGGGCTGAAGCGCGGGCTGCAGCGCTCGAAGGTCAAGGTTGTCGCGGCGGAGCCATACGAGCCGACCGCCGTCGACGTGCAGGCACAGGTCGCGAAGCTGAGAGGTGCGGGAGCGGACACTTTTGCAGTGTTCGCCGTGGGCAAGTTCGCGATCCAGGCGTACGTCTTCGCCAATCGCCTCGGCTGGAAGCCCAAGCTCGTCATCAACAACATCGTCTCGTCGGCATCGAACGTGATGACGATCGCCGGCGAGGGCGGGACCAACAAGCTCGTCGACGCGACGGTCTCAGGCGTATTCCTCAAGGATCCCACCGATCCCAAGTGGCAGAGCGACGCTGGGATCAAGCTGTACCAGCAGATTCTAAAGCGCTACGCCCCGGGCGCCAACGCTGCGGATCCGTACCACGTATACGGGATGGCGGCCGCGTTCACGCTCGTCGAGGCTTTGAAGAAGGCAGGGCGGACGCCGACGCGGGCCGGACTGGTGAAGGCCGTAGCGGCGCTCAACGTCACGAAGAACCCGTTCATGATTCCGGGGATCCTCATCAAGACCGGACCGAACGACCACTTCCCGATCGAGCAGATGCTGCTCCAGCGCTGGCAGAAGACCTCGTGGAAGAGCTTCGGCGGGTTGTGGGGCTACCGGGGCGCCTGAGGCAACGCGCGCACTCCCGGCCGTTCCGGAAGGTGCCGTTGAACTGCAACTCGAGGGCTCGCTCACGCGGGCCCTCACTCGTCGCGCGGCCGCTCGTGTACGCGACAGTGCGCGACGGCTGCCACCCCACCTGATGCACCTCGCGTAAGCTCTCGGCTCCGGCGCGAGGAGACCGCCCGGCGACTCGACGACGCCGATGGCCGAGCCTTTCACCGATCTCCTTACCACGCCGCTCGACGAGCTGATGGCCGAGGCGCGCCGGCTGCGACGGTCGACGCTTGTCACGTACTCGCCCAAGGTCTTCATTCCGCTCACGACCCTCTGTCGCGATGTCTGCGGCTACTGCACGTTCGCGCGGCCGCCCCGGCGAGGCGAGCGGGCCTTCCTGACCGAGGACGAGGTGCTCGCGATCGCGCGGGCCGGGGTGGAGGCTGGCTGCACCGAGGCGCTCTTCACCCTCGGCGACCGGCCCGAGGCGCGCTACCGCGTTGCGCGCGACGAGCTTGCGGCCCTTGGCTGCGCGACGACCCTCGAGTACCTGGCCCGCTGCGCCAAGCGGGTGCTCGAGGAGACCGGGCTCCTGCCGCACCTGAACCCGGGTGTGATGACGCGCGCCGAGCTCGAGCTCCTGCGCCCGGTCTCCGCCTCGATGGAGATCATGCTCGAGACCACCGCGGACCGGCTCTCGGAGCGCGGCGGCCCCCACTGGGTCTCGCCCGACAAGGTGCCTGCGCGGCGGCTCGAGACGATGCGCCTCGCCGGCGAGCTCGCGATCCCGTTCACGAGCGGAATCCTCGTCGGGATCGGCGAGACGAGAGACGAGCGGGTCGAGGCGCTGCTCGAGCTGCGGCGGCTCGCCTCCGACTACGGGCACCTACGCGAGGTGATCGTCCAGAACTTCCGCGCGAAGCCCGGGACGCGCATGGCCGAGCACCCGGACGCCTCGCTGGAGCAGCACCTCTGGTCGGTCGCCGTGGCGCGGATCGTGCTCGGTTCGGACGTTCATGTCCAGGCGCCTCCCAACCTTGCCTACGACGACTTCCCCCTTCTCCTCGACGCGGGGATCGACGACTGGGGCGGCGTCTCGCCCGTGACCGTCGACCACGTGAATCCGGAGGCGCCGTGGCCTGCGGTCGAGCGCCTCCGAGCAGCCTGCGAGGCGCGAGGGCTCGAGCTCGCCCCTCGCCTGCCGCTCTACCCCGAGCACGTGGCCGACCTCGATCGCTGGGCGGACTCGGCGGTAGCACCAGCGATCCGGCGCGCGGCCGATGCGCACGGTCTTGCGCGCGAGGATCGCTGGGCGCCCGGTGAGGTCGGGCGCGTGCCGTTCGTCGTCGGACGCGACCCGATCCCGCTCGAGCTCACCGGCGACGAGCTCGGCGAGGAGGAGCTCGTACGCCTCTTCGGCACGCGCGGCGCCGAGCGCGAGCGGGTCTTCGCGGCGGCGGATCGGCTGCGCCGCGAGACGTGCGGTGACGAGGTGAGCTACGTGGTGACCCGGAACGTCCAGTACACGAACGTCTGCTACTTCCGCTGCGGCTTCTGCGCATTCTCCAAGGGCAAGCTCGCGAAGAACCTGCGCGGTCCGGCGTATCTCGTTCCCGACGAGGAGATCGCCCGGCGCGTAGGCGAGGCCTGGGAGCGCGGCGCGACGGAGGTCTGCCTCCAGGGCGGGATCCACCCCTCGTTCACGGGTGACTACTACGCGCGGGTCGTCGAGACGGTCAAGGCGGCCGCCCCGGAGATCCACGTCCACGCGTTCTCGGCGCTCGAGATCTGGCAGGGGGCGGCGACGCTCGGTGTCGAGCTCGGCTTCTACCTCGAGCGGCTGCGATCGCTAGGGCTCGGGTCGCTGCCGGGCACAGCCGCGGAGATCCTCGACGACGAGGTGCGCGCGATCATCTGTCCCGACAAGGTCTCGACCGCGCAGTGGCTCGCAGTCCACGACGCGGCGCACCGGGCGGGACTCCGCTCGAACATGACGATCATGTTCGGCCATGTGGAGCGGCCCGTCCATTGGGCGCGCCACCTGCTCCGCACCCAGGAGCAGCAGGCTCGCACCGGTGGATTCACGGAGTTCGTCCCGCTGCCGTTCGTGCCGATGGAGGCGCCGATCTATCTCCAGGGGCGGGCACGTCGAGGACCGACCCTCGGGGAGGCGCTCCTGCTCCACGCGGTCGCTAGGCTCGCGCTCCACCCGCTCGTCACGAACGTGCAGGCGAGCTGGGTGAAGCTCGGCCCCGATGGGGTGCGGCAGGCGCTCGCGGCGGGGGTGAACGACCTCGGCGGGACGCTCATGAACGAGTCGATCTCACGCTCGGCCGGCTCGGAGTGGGGCCAGGAGCTCGCGCCGGGGGCGATGGAGGCTCTGATCCGCTCGGCGGGACGCGTTCCGCGCCAGCGGACGACCACCTACGGGACGCCCGATACGCAGCAGGTGCGCCGCTCGTTCGACGCCGCGCCGCTGGCGGAACCGCTGAACCCGCCCGTCCGCGAGGCCGGGCTCGTGCGGCCGGCACGGCTCGTTCGGCCTGCGGCCTTCGCCTGACGCGCAGCGGCGCCGTGTTTGCTCAGCGGCGGCGGCGCCGGGCGTCCAGCACGAGCGCTGGGATACGGGCGACGATCCTCGCAAGGCCGGTTCTGGAGTGGGCGAGCGCGGTGCGCATGGCGTCGGGGGTATCGGCGCCGTGCAGGCCCTCGCCGTGCCCGACGAGCAGATGCTCAGGCTCGAACCCCTCGAGCGCTTCGCGCGGCGGCCGGAGCCGGAGGAGCAGGTGGACGCCGATCGCGTCGCGCCCGCTGCGGAAGAACCGGTTCGTGCCGAGAGCCTCGGCGACGACCAGCGTCCGCTCGGCCCCCCACCAGAGCGCCGTCTCCCGCCAGCGAGCCGCGTCGCGGAGAGTGCGCGTCTCGAACGGGGTGCCGGGGAGTGCGTCGGGCGTCACGAGATGAGGCACCCCGAGCTCCTCGGCGACGGCGGCGCAGTCGCGGTTGTGGCGGTCGAGCAACTGGAGCACCGCGACCGGTTGACCGAGCCCATGTGCCCGCTCGAGCGCAGGCTCGTGCCGTACGGGGTCGACGAGCCAGACTCTCCCGTCGGCGGCAAGTGCGTGCGACGTTCGCGTCGCGGGCTCGTCGACGACCCACGAGAAACCGTGCGGGCCGCGGTCGTCGCAGAAGCGGATGCTCATCCGTCGAGGGTAAGCGCCCACGGCCGCCCTGCGTCGCAGCCTCCACCGCCTTGAGCAGACGTGAACGGACCCGGGAGACGCCTGCTCCCTCTGTCACGCACGAGCGGGAGGTGAAATTCGCCCCGACTTCCATGAACGTCCCCCAACCTCCCCCAGGGGCACTCCCGTGTCCCTGCTGCCACGCTATCGGCATATGTGTGACGTGCGTGTGCCGTGACTGTGCCGACACTGTGACGGCACGCCTGGCGCACGAAAGCGTCCGACGAGTGACCTCCGCGCCGTCGCGACTTCCGATCTCCGACTCCGACTCCGACTCGTGTGGCCTGGCAGACACCCACCACACACGCGAGCAAAGCCGACGAGCGAACATGCGACGTGACGGAAAGGCTCGTGTCGTCGTCGCGCAGCTGGGCATACGGCCCGGTGACCGCGCGAGCCCGACCGTGCGAAGGCGCTCGCCGAGCGCTGGCTCGCTCCGGGCGGCGGTGCGGTGCGGGCGTTCTTCGACGTGCCGCGACGCGCCCGGTATCCGCGTCGCTCAGTCGCGGAGCGACGCGAGCGCTTCGGGCAGGGTGAACCGCCCGGCGAGTAGTGCGCTTCCGGCGATCGCTCCTTCACAGCCGATCTCACGGACGGCCGCGAGATCGTCGAGCGACGAGATCCCGCCGGCGGCGAGCACAGGTATTCCGGTGGCGACGATCCGCTCGAGGAGGGCGAGATCCGGCCCTGCAAGTGAGCCATCGCGCGTCGTGCTCGTCACGAGCGCCCGATGGACACCGCGCGCGACGCACCGCGAGGCGAGGTCCGACGCGGTCACCTCCGTCCTCTTCGTCCACCCGTTCCGCGCGACGACGCCCCCCTCGTGGACGTCGATCGCGACGACGATCCCGGCGCCGAAGCGGTCGACGGCGTCGTCGAGGAACCCGGGCTCGAGCGCGGCCGTGCCGATCATGACCCGCTCGGCACCGGCCTCGAGGGCGTTCGAGATCGAGTCGAGGGTTCGGTACCCTCCACCGACCTGTACCGGCGGCCCGTCCGCCGCCACGAGCCGCGCGATCAGACCAACGGTCGGCGCACCCGAGAAGGCTCCGTCGAGGTCGACCACGTGCAGTCGGCGCGCCCCGTCGTCTGCATATCGGCGTGCGAGGGCGACGGGCTCGCCACCCTCGAACGTGATCACCTCGCGTCGACCCTGGCAGAGGCGCACGGCGCGACCTTCGAGGACGTCTATCGCAGGTATGACGTCGAACTTGTGTGCTAACACGCTATCATGCTAACATAGATGGAATGGCTCGCGCACGTGTGGAATCGAGCTCCGAACGGCGATCGGTCGAGGCGATCGTCGGACTCGACGCTCTCGCGGACGCTTTCGTCGTCCTGAGGACTCGTGACGAGGCGCGGCGGTTTCTCCGCGACCTCTGCACGCTGCCCGAGCTCGAGGCGCTCGCGCATCGCTGGCAGACGGCTGCCCTCCTCGAGCGGGGGATGCCGTATCTCGAGATCGCTGAGCGAGTGCCGACCTCGACCGCGACGGTGACCCGGGTGGCGCAATGGCTCCGTCACGGCTCGGGCGGCTACCGGCTCGTCCTCGATCGTCTCAATCGGCGCGGTCGCAGGTGAGCGCGACGGTGATAGACGAGGGGCGGCTCAAGCTCGCAGTCCCTGCGAAAGGACGCATGGCCGAGCCCGCCGTCCGGCTCTGCGCCGACGCCGGCCTCGCCTTCGAGCTCACCGAGCGGTCGCTCGTCGTCCCCTGTGCGAACGCCCCAGTCGACCTGCTCCTCGTGCGTCCGAGCGACATCCCCGAATACGCGCAGGACGGCGTCGTCGACCTCGGGATCACCGGCGCGAACCTCGTCGCGGAGGCAGAGGCTGACGTCGTGACCCTCGCCGAGCTCGGGTTCGCACACTGCACGCTGGCAGCCGCCGTGCCCGAGGACGCGCCCTGGCGGGAGATCCGCGATCTGGCGGGTCTTCGTGTCGCGACGGCGTACCCCGTCTCGACGCGGCGCCTGCTCGACGAGCGCGGAATCGAATGCGCGCTCGTCCCCGTCTCCGGCTCCGTCGAGGCGGCGCCCCGACTCGGACTGGCCGACGCGATCGTGGACCTCGTCTCGACCGGCTCCACTATGAGCGCGAACGGCCTCAGGCCCATCGGCACGCTCTTCTCATCCCAGGCGGTGCTCGTCGCTGGACGCGCCGCCGTCGCCGGCCGAGCTGCACTCGTCGCGCGTTTGGAGCTGATGCTCTCGGGCGTCGTCGCAGCACGTCGCCGGCGCTACGTGATGCTGAACGCTCACGTCGACGAGCTCGACGCGATTCGCGCTCTCCTTCCCGGGATGGACGCGCCGTCGGTGCTCCAGCTCGCCGACGAGGGCGCGATCGCGGTGCACGCCGCGGTCGACGCCGACGACATCTGGACGCTGCTCCCCGCGCTAAAGGGCGCCGGCGCAACCTCGATCCTCGTCCTCCCGGTCGAGAGGCTCGTGCCGTGAGAGCCGCGGTGAACGACGAGGCGCTCGCGGTCGTGACGCCGATCGTCGCGGACGTCCGACTGCGCGGCGATGCGGGGCTCCTCGAGTGGACGGAGAAGCTCGACGGCCCGCGGCCGGACGGTCTCCGCGTCGACCCCGAGCGCATCGCGGGTGCGCGTGTTCCCGACGACGTGCTCGGCGCCCTCCGCCGGATGATCGACGCCGTGCGGGCGTTCAGCGAGGCTCAGCGTCCTCGCGACACGTGGGTCGAGGCTGCGGAGGGCATCGTCTCGGAGCGGCGCTGGCTCCCACTCGGATCGGTCGGTCTCTGCGTGCCGGGTGGCCGGGCGCCGCTCCCGTCGTCGCTCGTGATGACGGGGGTGCCGGCGCGCGTCGCAGGCGTCGAGCGACTCGCTGTCGTGACGCCAAACCCGGTCGACGCGACCCTCGTCGCCGCACGCGAGCTCGGGATCGACGAGGTCTACGCGGTCGGCGGCGCACAGGCTGTCTCGGCGCTCGCGTACGGGACGAAGACGATCGACCGCGTCGACGCCATCGTCGGACCGGGGAACGCGTACGTCACCGCCGCCAAGCTGCTCGTCTCGAGCGCCGTCAGGATCGATCTCCCCGCCGGCCCGAGCGAGGTCGTCGTGATCGCGGACGGGACGGCCAGCGCATCGCTCGTCGCCGGCGATCTCCTGGCGCAGGCCGAGCATGGAGAGGACAGCGAGGCGCTCCTGCTCTCTGTCGACGACGCGCTCGCCGACGAGGTCGAGCAGCGCGTCTCGAGGCATCGCAACGTTCGGGTCGAGCGGGTTGCGACGCTCGACGAGGCGCTCGCGCGCTCGGAGGCCTACGCGCCGGAGCACCTCGAGCTCCACGTCGCCGCGCCGGAGGAGCTGCTCTCGCGTGTGCGCAACGCCGGCTCGGTGTTCATCGGCTGCTCGTCGGTCGTCGGGGACTATGCCGCGGGCGCGACGCATGTGCTGCCGACCGGTGGGCTCGCGCGCTCGACGGGCGGGCTCGGGCTCGAGGCGTTCCTGAAGCCGCTCCAGGTCGTCACCGCGACGCCGGATGGGGCGCGAGCCGCGGCACGCGTCGTCGGGCCGCTCGCACGAATCGAAGGCTTGCCACTCCACGCCGTGGCGGTCGGTGGATGAG
>JACDBY010000322.1 GCA_013694685.1 Actinomycetota bacterium | reverse complement strand
ATCGTGAACCGCGGGCCGCACTGGGTGCAGTTGATGAACGGGTAGCGGTAGCGGCGATCCTGCGGGTCGAAGAGCTCGAGGAGACAGTCGTCGCACGTGGCGACGTCTGCCGGGATCAGAGCAGTGCCGCCGCGCGTCTCACTGACGCGAATCTGAAACTCGGTCTCCCCGCGCGGCTCGAGAGGACGGCTCTCGACGGAGTCGACTTGGGCGAGCGGGGGAGCGTCGTCCACCAACGCCTGCGCGAAGCGCTCGAGCGCGGGCTCCTCGCCCTCCACTTCGATCACGACGCCGTCGCCGTCGTTCAAGACGAAGCCAACGAGCTGCTGTGCCCGTGCGATCCCGTAGACGAAGGGCCGGAAGCCGACCCCCTGCACGATCCCACGGACGACGAAGGCGCGGCGCTCCACAGGCAGGATTGTTGCGATTGCCCAACGGCGGCGCAGCCGTCATGATGCGTTCACACCCGGGGAGGAGTAATTTGCAGCGGTCCAGCGTTCTCAACGGCGGCGACTTCCATCGCCTCGTGGTCGACAACATCACCGAGCTCGTCGCGCTCGTCGATCACCAGGGCAACGTGCTCTACGCCTCTGCCGCGCACGAGCAGAAGCTCGGGTATACGCCGGAGGAGCTGATCGGCGGCGCGCTCGCGTCGCTGATCCATCCCGATGATCTCGACCAAGTCGGAGACGCGTTCGCTCAGTGCGCGACCGACGGGCGGGCGGCGCTCGCGGAATTCCGGATCCGCCACCGTGACGGTCACTGGCTCGTGCTCGACGGTGGCCTGACCGCGATCGACGATGGTGAGACGAGGCTCCTGCTCGTCACCGCGAGCGACGTGACCGAACGCGCGCGGCGCGAGCGGGCGGAGCGAGAGTTCGTCGCAAACGCGGCCCACGAGCTGCTGACCCCGCTGGCCGCGATGAACGCGGCGATCGACGTCCTCCAGTGCGGCGCGAAGGAGATTCCGGCCGAGCGCGACGCGTTCCTCGATGATCTGGAGCGCGAGGTCGACCGGCTCGGCAGGCTCTCGCACGCGCTGCTCGTGCTCGCGCGGGTCCAGGCGACCGCGGAGCCGCTGCGCCTGCAGCCCGTCGAGTTGTGTCCTCTGCTCCACGAGGTCGCGGCGAGCCTGCGCGCGGGAACCGAGGTCGCGGTCGAGGTTGTCTGCGACGAGTCCGTCGCGGTGCTGGGTGAGCGGGACGTGCTTGAGCGGGCGCTCACGAACGTCGCGGAGAACGCGGCTGCGCACACAGCGCGCGGGCGCATCCTGCTCGCCGCGCGGCGAACCGGCAAGGGCCGCGTCGCGATCGAGGTGAGGGACACGGGCTCGGGAATGCCTCCGGACGAGCGCGAGCGCGCTTTCGAGCGCTTCTACCGGGTCGGAGCACGCGGCGGCGAGGGATTCGGGCTGGGGCTTGCGATCGTGCGCGAGGCCGTACGCGTTTTGAACGGCACCGTCGAGATCGACTCAGAGCCGGGACTCGGGACGTCCGTGCGGTTGGCGTTGCCCGAGGCAGTGGTATGACCGCGAGAGTTCTCGTCGTCGAGGACGAGCCGACGATTCGACGTGCAGTCGGATATGCGCTTCGTCGCGACGGCTTCGAGGTTGCCGAGGCCGCGGACGGCGGCGAAGCGCTCGCGACGGCCGAAGAAGGCTTCGATGTCGTCATCCTCGACCTGGGCCTGCCGACCGTCTCCGGTACGGAGGTGCTACGCCGGCTGCGGGCGGCAGGGCCTGTGCCGATCATCGTCCTGACCGCGCTCGGCACCGAGTCGGATCGCGTCCTCGGACTCGAGCTCGGTGCGGACGACTACGTGACGAAGCCCTTCTCGATGGCGGAGCTGATGAGCCGCGTGCGCGCGATCCTACGGCGCTGCGAGCTCGACTCGATGCGTCGCAACCCGGTGCGCGTCGTTGGCGGCCTCCGAATCGATCTCGGCCGCCATCAGGTATTGGTCGACGGTCACTCCGTCTATCTGACCGCGTCCCAGTTCAAAGTTCTCGCGCTGCTCGCAGAGGAGCCCGGTGACGTCGTCTCCCGGCAGGCGATCATGCAGCGGCTCTGGGACAGCGACTATGCCGGCGACGAGCATGTCTGCGATGTCCATGTCTCGAACCTCCGGCACAAGATCGAGCACGATCCCTCGCAGCCGCGGCGGATCGTCACGATTCGCGGTGTCGGGTACAAGCTCGTCGCCGCCTGAGCGTTCACATTTACCTCAAGAAATCGTGAGGAATCTTGCGATTGCGCTGAGCGACTGCGCCGCGGGGGACACTTAGCATCCGTGCTGCGTGTGTCTCGCGATCCCCGGTCAGGTGGTCGAGTTCGTGGACGAGCCGAACCGGCTCGCCCGCGTCGATGTCGCGGGCGTGATCCGAAGCGTCAACGTGGGCCTGCTCGACCGCGATGGTGACGCCGCGCGTCCGGGCGACTGGGTGCTGATCCATGTCGGCTTCGCCCTCTCGAAGGTGGACGAGGAAGAGGCGATGGCCACGCTCAAGCTGCTGCAGGGCATGGGCGCCGACTACGAGGCCGAGCTCGAGGAGTTGAAGGCGAGCGTGATCGAGTGAGCTGCGCGGCCGACACCCACTGCATCACGTGCTCGGATGAGGGGCTGCCGATGCGCGTTGTCGCCGCTCGAGACGACGGGCTGGCGCTCTGCGCGGACGAAGCCGGCGCGGAGCTCGACGTGATGGTCGACCTCGTCGGCCCTGTCACTCCCGGTGACGGCCTGCTCGTCCACGCAGGCGTCGCACTCGCGAGGATCGCATGAAGTACGTCGACGAGTACCGCGACGCCGATCTGGGCCGGGTCCTCGCGGGCGAGATCGTCGCCACCGTAGAGCCGGGCCGCGAGTACAAGATCATGGAGGTCTGCGGCGGCCACACGCATACGATCTACAAGTACGGCGTCGACGACCTGCTGCCCGCGAACGTCGAGCTCGTCCACGGGCCGGGCTGCCCCGTCTGCGTGATCCCGATGGGTCGCGTCGACGACGGAATTGCCGTCGCGCACGTCCCTGGTGTGATCTTCACCTGCTTCGGCGACATGATGCGCGTCCCCGGCGGCGCGGGCACGCTCCTCGACGCGAAGGCGCAGGGCGCGGATGTGCGCATGGTTTACTCGCCCCTCGATGCGCTCAGGATCGCCAGGGAAAACCCCGACCGCGAGGTCGTCTTCTTCGCGGTCGGCTTCGAGACGACCGCTCCCTCGACCGCGCTGACGCTGAAGCGCGCGAAGGCCGAGGGAATCCGCAACTTCTCCTGCTTCTCGAACCACGTCACGATCGTGCCGCCGCTCCGCGCGCTGCTCGAGTCGCCCGACCTGCGCCTGGACGGCTTCATCGGGCCCGGGCATGTCTCGACCGTCGTTGGTGCGCGCCCGTTCGAGTTCATCCCGGCCGACTACGGCAAGCCGGTCGTGATCTCCGGTTTCGAGCCGCTCGACCTGCTCCAGTCGGTCTACATGGTGCTGTGCCAGCTCGTCGAGGGCCGATGTGAGGTCGAGAACCAGTACGCCCGGGTTGTGCCGGCCGACGGCAATCCCGCGGCGCTCGCCGTTCTCGAGGAGGTCTTCGAGTTGCGGCCGCACTTCGAGTGGCGCGGTCTCGGCTTCATCTCGCACTCCGGCCTGAAGCTTTCCGAGGCCTACCGAGACTTCGACACGGAGCTGCGCTTCGAGGTGCCAGGCGTTCGGGTCGCGGATCCGAAGGCCTGTCAGTGCGGCGAGGTGCTGAAGGGCGTGATCAGGCCGTGGGAGTGCAAGGTCTTCGGCACGGCGTGCACCCCCGAGCGCCCGATCGGCACCTGCATGGTCTCCTCGGAGGGCGCCTGTGCGGCGTATTACAACTACGGCCGTTTCGCACGTGAGCGGGAGGTCGTGTGAGCCAGACCCGGGAGCAGGACGCGCTGGCGCTGATCGAGCGCGTGCGGGCGCGGCCGGCGAAGTTCAAGGATGCCCAGATCACGATGGCGCACGGCGCCGGCGGCAAGGCGACCCAAACGCTGATCGCAGGGCTCTTCCTGCCGGCCTTCGGCGGAGAGGCGCTCCGGGAGCTGGGCGATGCCGGAGTCGTCGACGGCCTCGCGCTGACGACGGACAGCTTCGTCGTCAAGCCGATTCGCTTTCCCGGCGGCTCGATCGGCGAGCTTGCCGTCAACGGCACGGTCAACGATCTCGCGGTCGCCGGCGCGCGGCCGCTCGCTCTGACGCTCTCGTTCGTGCTCGAGGAGGGGCTCTCGGCCGACGACCTCCGCGCCGAGGTGGACGCGATCGCCGCGGCCGCGGCAGCCGCCGGCGTCGAGATCGTCGCCGGCGATACGAAGGTCGTCGAGCGCGGCCGTTGCGACTCGATGTACGTCACGACGACGGGGCTCGGCAGGCTCGATCCACGAGCCTCGCTCTCTACGGGCTCCCTTCGTCCCGGCGACAAGATCCTCGTCTCCGGTCCGATCGGCGAGCACGGCACCGCCGTGATGCTCGCCCGGGGCGAGTTCGAGCTCGAGGCGCCGGTCGAGTCGGACACGCGCTCGCTCTGGCCGGCCGTCGACGCACTGCTCGACGCTGCCGGCCCCTCGCTTCGCTGCCTCCGCGACGCGACCCGC
>JACDBY010000315.1 GCA_013694685.1 Actinomycetota bacterium | reverse complement strand
CGCTACGAGAAGGACGGCGGCGCCCCGACCGAGCCGTCGTCGGCGGTGCGCGGGCCTGGGACGCGGGGGAAGCGGAAGTCGACCGGAGGACGGCCGGGCTGTACGGCCCACGCATGACCCGTTTCGCCGGAGGTGAGCGCCACCCAGACCGCCGCCGCGACGTCGTCGGCACCGAGTAACGGGAAGCCGGCGGAACGGAAGCGCTCCCGCGAGATGTCAGAGAGCATCGGGGTGTCTGCGATCCCCGGGCAAACGGCGTTGATCGAGATTCCACGCTTCTCGAGCGACGGGGCGACGCTTCTCACGAACCCGACGACGGCGTGTTTGGTCGCGGCGTAGACGGGATCCTCGGGGATCGAGGTGAGCCCGGCGAGCGAGGCGGTGCAGACGATCCGGCCGCCCGTTGGCATCACCGTCGCGAGGCGCCGCACGCCGAGCACGACCCCGTCGACGTTGACGGCGAACGCGCGACGATACGACTCGAGGTCGATCTCTGCCGGGTCAGCCGGCCCACCGAGCACACCGGCGTTCAGACACGCGATCTCCACCGCTCCGACCGCGTCCCAGGCGGTTGGCTCGGTCACATCGAAGCCCGTGGAGAGATCGAGCGACCCGACGTCGAGTCCTTCCGTCGCGAGTCGCTCGACGATCGCGGCCCCGATCCCCGAGGCGCCACCGGTGACGATCGCCCGATGCTTCACGGCAGAAGGACGACCTTCCCGACGGAGCGGCGCTCCGCGACCGAGCGCAGCGCGGCGTCCGCCTCGCCGAGCGGGAAAGTGGCGCCGACGGACGGCGCGATTGCGCCCTCGGACCAGAGATCGATGAGCTCGAGCGCGGCGGCTCGGACGACGTCCGGCTGGAGCTTCATGAAGCGGCCGAGGTAGAAACCGGACGCCGACACGTTCCGTCCGACGAGGAGAGCCGGGTCGAGCGGCTGCCACGGCCCGCCGGCGAAGCCGATCCCGATGATCGTCCCGAGCGGCCGGAGGAGCTTGAGCCCGGCGGTGAAGAGGTCGCCGCCGACCTGATCGAGGATCGCGTCGAATGGGTCGAGCCCGTCGATCTCGTCGTAGGTGACGGCGGTCGCACCGAGGGCGCGCACGTGCTCGAGCTTCTCGGCCGACCCGACGGCACCAACGACGTCCGCGCCGAGTGCCCGGGCGACCTGCACGCCCGCACTCCCGACACCGCCCGCCGCGGCCGTGACGAGCACGCGCGATCCCTCCTCGAGCCGTGCCTGCCGGGTCAACGGCAGCCACGCGGTGAGGAAGGCGAGCAGGAAGGCCGCCCCGTGCTCGAACCCGGCGTCGTCAGGGAGGTCGAAGAGCCAGTCTTCGTCGACCACTGCGCGTTGGGCATAGCCGCCGCCGCCCTCGCGGACGAACCCGATCACGCGACGTCCGTCTGCCGTCTCGCCCGCGATCTCCGAGCCCGGTACGAACGGGAGCGCCGGCGGTTGGGGATACCGACCCTCGCGAATCAGCACGTCGGCGTAGTTGACTCCGGCGGCCCCGACCTCGACCACGACCTGCCCCATTCCCGGCTCGGGGTCGGGCACGTCGCGCAGCTCGAGCCGCCGCTCCTCATCCAGGACGATCGCCTTCACGAGGTCCAACCCGGAGGTTTTTGTTGAATCAACACAAGCGACGTCCGCCGACCTGACGGCTGCTTCGTGCAGGAACGTCTCAACGATGCGAGGCACGCGAGCTTGTGTTGAATCAACACAAGCGTTGTCAGCGCCCGGTGAACGTTGGCGCTCGCTTCTCGATAAAGGCGGCGACGCCCTCGCCGCCGTCCTCGGAGCGGAGGCACCGCGCGAAGGCGTCGGCCTCGCGCCGCAAGCCCTCCTCGAGCGACAGGTCGCGCGTCGTGCGGGCGAGCTCGCGCAGGACCCCCACCGCGTGCGACGACTGCGCTGCGATCTGTCCGGCGACCGCGAGCGCCGCCGATTCGAGCTCCCCGGCCGGCACGACCTTCTCGACAAGTCCCCACGCGTATGCCGTCTGGGCGTCGATGAACTCGCCCGTCAGGTTGAGCAGCATCGCCCGACCATGACCCACGAGCCGCGGGAGCCGCTGCGTGCCACCGCCGCCCGGGATGAGCCCGAGCTTGATCTCGGGCTGGCCGAGCCTCGCGTCGTCAGCGCAGATCCGCACGTCGCAGCACATCGCGAGCTCGAGGCCGCCGCCGAGGCAGAACCCGCGGATCGCGGCCACGAACGGCGTCCGCGCTGCGTCCATCCGGTGCCCTACGCGATGGAGACCCCGTGCCGGGCCGCCGGACGAGCCTTCGCGCAGCGCAGGAAACTCCTTGATGTCCGCCCCGGCGACGAACGCTCGGTCGCCGCCCCCGGCGATCACGATCACGCGCACGTCGTCGTCGGCGTCGAGACCGTCGAGCTCCGCCTCGAGCTCCTCGAGAAGCGTGGTCGAGAGCGCATTCATGGGCGGGTTGTCGATCGTGACGAGGGCGATCGCGTCCCTGCGCTCGGTGGAGACGAACGTGCTCACGCCTGTGTGCGCTCCACGGCGCCGCCCCCAGCGAACTGCTCGCGGAGCGCCGTCTTCCGAAACTTGCCGACGGCCGTCTTCGGAATCTCGTCGACGAACTCGAACCGCTCCGGGAGCCAGAACTTCGCGAAGCTCGGGGCGAGGAAGTCGCGCAGCTCCGCGTCGCTCGCCGAGGAGCCCTCGCGCAGGACGCAGACCGCGAGCGGCCGCTCCGACCACTTCTCGTCGGGCACGGCGATCACAGCCGCCTCGGCGATCGCCGGATGACCCATCAAAGCGTTCTCGAGCGCGACCGTGGAGATCCACTCGCCGCCCGACTTGACGAGATCCTTGGCACGATCCTGCACCTCGACGTAGCCGTCGGGACCGATCGTGACGATGTCACCCGTCTTGAACCACCCGTCGTCCGTCCAGCGGTCCGCGGCGTCCGGCGCGTCGTAGTACGAGGAGGCGACCGAGGGACCGCGCACCTCGAGCTCGCCCATGCTCTGGCCGTCCCACGCGATCAGGCCGTCCTCGCCGCGGGCACGGATCTCGACGAAGGGGATCGGCGGGCCCTGCTGGGCGCGACGGTCGTAGGCCTCGCTCTTCCCGAGACCGCGCTCGTGACCCGGCGCACCGGAGATGGTCCCGATCGGGCACATCTCGGTCATCCCCCAGCCGTGCGTGATGTGCAGGCCGTGACGCTCCCCGAACGCCTCGATCATCGCTCGGGGCGGCGCTGCGCCGCCGACGGTCATCGTCCGCATCGCCGAGAGATCCCAGCCGTCGGGCTTCGCGTCGAGGGTCTGGAGAATCCCCATCCAGATCGTCGGCACACCCGCGCTCAAGGTCACGTGCTCCGTTTCGAAGGCCTCGAGGAGGCTGTCGGGGTCGAGATGCGGGCCGGGGAAGACCTGCTTCGCGCCGACGAGCGTGCAGCTGAACGGGAAGCACCATGCGTTCGCGTGGAACATCGGGACGACGGGGAGGATCGTGTCGGCCTCGGAGATGCCGAGCAGCGAGACCGCCGTCAGCGCATGGATCGCGATCGCGCGGTGCGAATAGACGACGCCCTTCGGCAGGCCGGTCGTCCCGCTCGTGAAGCACATGGCGGCCGCCGCGCGCTCGTCGATTTCGCGGTACGAGAACGCGCTCTCGTCCGCCGAGGCGATGAGCTCCTCGAAGTCGATCGCACCTTCGGGCGTCTCGCCGGTACCCACCGCGACGACGTGCTCGAAGCCCACGCGCTCCACGAACTGCGCGGCGAGCGGCCACAGCACCTTGTCGACCACGAGCACCCGGTCGCCGGCGTGCGTCGCGATGTACGTGTTGTCGTCGGGATGAAGGCGCAGGTTCAGCGTGTGCGTGACGAAGCCTCCGACCGGGGCGCCGATGTAGGTCTCGAGATGCTCGTGGTGGTTCCACATCAGGGTCGCGACCCGATCGCCGTCATCGAGCCCGAGGCTGCGGAGCGCGACCGCGAGTCGCTTGGCACGCGACGCGAAGTCGGCATAGCCATAGCGGTGCCAGCTCTTGTCGGGCTGCCGCGAGACGATCTCGCGATCGCCGTAGAGCTCGTCCGCCCGACGCAGGATCGCGGGGACGTTGAGCTGGTAGTCCATCATCAGGCCTTCCATCACGCGCCTCCTCCGTCAGTACCTGTTCGCGAAGCGAGAATCCGCAGGAGCGGATTCTCGCCGCTTGATCCCCGCCTTGTGGCGGGGCAGACCCCTGAAGGCGCCCGCTTCGCGGTCGCAGTACTCATCACGCGTCGAGCAAATGACCGGCGACCTCGGCGCGAAGCTGTGCCGACGACGCCTCCCAAGACTGGATCCAGAGCGCGCGCTTGTACAGACGGTGCAACGCGTGCTCCCAGGTGAAGCCGATCCCGCCGTGCGCCTGGATCGCGCGCTCGCAGGCGGCGACGGCCGCGTCGGCCGCATCGGCCTTTGCCCCGGCTGCGGCGACCGCGGCCTCGTCGGTCTCCTCGGCGACGCTCCAGACTGCCCACCACGCGAGCGAGCGGGCGAGCTCGAGCTCGGCGTGTGAGCTCGCAAGCGGGTGCGACACCGCCTGGTACGACCCGATCCGCCGGCCGAACTGCTCTCGCTCCGATACGTACGCGACGGCGAGCTCGAGCGCGCGGCTGCCCACGCCGACCGCCTCGACCGCCAGAAGCGCGAGCGAGCGCGAACGAAGCATCGGCAGGACGTCGGACGAGCAGAGCGGGCGACCCGGCTCGCCGCCCGAGACCACGCCGAGGGGCCGGGTCTCGTCGTTCGTCGCCAGCACCTCCCGCTCTGCTCCGTCGAGCTCCCAGACCGTGTCGCCACCGACGACGGCGACCGACGTCGCGGTGTCGAGATCGGGCACGAGCGGGCCGAGCGCGAGCGTCCAGCTGATCTCGCCGGAGGCGACGCGCGCCTGCGCCTCGCCGGAGAGGAACGGGACGAGGCACGCGGTCGACCAGAGCGGGGCGTGGAGGAGGGCGCGGCCGGCCTCCTCGTGCAGCACGGCCTCCTCGACGAGCGTGAGGCCAGCGCCGCCGTGGTCCTCGGCCACCGAGGCGCCTGTCCAGCCGAGCTCTGCCAGCTCCGGCCATGTCGGCGCCGACGCCGAGGCGAGGAACGTGCGCGCCTGGTCGCGGAGCTCGTCCTGGAGTGGGGTGAAGCTCAGGTTCACGCGGTCACCGCGACCTCGGGAGGCCGAGCACGCGCTCGGCGACGATGTTGCGCAGGATCTCGGACGTCCCCGCCTCGATCGTGTTGCCGCGCGAGCGGAGCTGCTGGATCGCCCAGTAGCCGCCGTAGGGTGCGTTCGGGGGGAGGAGTTGGGCGTCCGGCCCGAGCAGCTCGAGCGCGAGCTTCGTGACGCGCTGGTTCGCCTCCGACCACTGGAGCTTCAGGATCGACCCCTCGGGGCCGGGAATGCCGGTTCGCTCGAGCGCTGAGAGAGAGCGGTTGGCCGTGACGCGGAGCGCCTGGAGGTGGATCCACTCGCGGGCGAGCGCGTCGCGCTGCGTCGGTGCGGCGCCGCGCTCGCGAGCCAGCGCGACGAGCTTCTGCAGCTGCACCTCGAGCCGCGCGACGAGCGCGAAGCCAAGGGTTCCTCGCTCGTGCAGCAGGGTCGTCATCGCGACGCTCCAGCCGTCGCCCACCTCGCCGATCACGTTCTCGAGCGGCACCTCGACGCCACTCAGGAAGATCTCGTTGAACTCCGCCTCGCCCGTGATCTGCGTCAGCGGCCGCACGTCCACGCCAGGCGCGTGCATGTCGACGATCAGGTACGTGAGCCCCTCGTGGCGGGACGAAGCCGCGTCGGAGCGGGCGACGAGGATGCAGAAGTCCGCGATGTGCGCGTACGACGACCAGACTTTTTGTCCGTCAACGACGAAGCGGTCGCCGTCGAGACGCGCCGAGGCACGCACGCCGGCGAGATCCGAGCCGGCGCCTGGCTCCGAGAATCCCTGGCACCAGACCTCGTCCGCCGCGAGGAGCGGCTTCAGGTAGCGCTCCTTTTGCGCGTCCGTCCCGCGGGAGATGATCGTCGGGCCCGCCATCCCGAGCCCGATCACGCCCAGATGCGGTGGAGCCTCGGCCCGTGCCTCTTCCTCCAGGTAGATCGCCTGGAAGCGCGGGGAGAGGCCTCGACCGCCGTACTCCTTCGGCCACGAGATACCGACCCAGCCACCATCGTGCAGCGCCCTCGACCAGGCGCGTACCTCAGGCCCGTCGAACCGCGCCGCGCCGCCCTGGTGGCTCTTCAGCTCGTCCGGGAGGTTCGCCGAGAGCCAGGTCCGCACCTCGTCGCGGAAGCTCGCCTCCTCCGGCGTGTCGCGAAAGTCCACGCGGCGATGCTAGTGCCTCGTCT
>JACDBY010000075.1 GCA_013694685.1 Actinomycetota bacterium | reverse complement strand
GCGAGCTCGATGAACCGCGTCGAGAAGTCGTACTCGCGCGCCTTCCAGGTGAGGTAGAAGGGGTCGATCGGGATGCAGTGCCCGCCGAGGCCCGGTCCCGGCTGGAAGGGCATGAACCCGAACGGCTTGGTCGCGGCCGCGTCGACGACCTCCCAGATGTCGATCCCCATCCGGTCGCAGAGCTGCGCGAGCTCGTTTACGAGCGCGATGTTGACCGACCGGAAGATGTTCTCGAGGAGCTTGGTCAGCTCGGCTGCCTCTGGCGAGGAGACACGGTGCACCGTGTCGACTGCCGACCCGTACAGGGCGGCCGCCGCCTCGGTCGAGGCGTCGTCAATTCCCCCGACGACCTTCGGCACGGTCTTCGTCGTCCAGTCGACGCGTCCGGGATCGACCCGTTCCGGCGAGTACGCGAGCGTGAAGTCCGTGCCGGCGACGAGGCCCGACTCGCGCTCGAGCACGGGCAGCAGCTCGCCCCGGGTGGTGCCGGGGTACGTCGTCGACTCGAGGACGACGAGGTGGCCCGGCCTCAGGCGCTTGCCGATCTCGGCGCCGGCCGCGAGGACGATCGAGAGGTCGGGCTCCCGCTGCTTCGAGAGCGGCGTCGGCAGTGCGATCAGGATCGCGTCGGCGCGCCGGAGCACGTCGTAGTCGGTAGTCGCAGCCAGTCGGCCGGTGCCGCGCAGGACGCCGAGCGCCTTCGAGGACACGTCCTCGATGTAGCTCTCGCCTCGGCGGAGCTGCTCGATGCGTCCTGCGTCGATGTCGACGAGCACCACGCGCCGTCCCGCGTCGGCGAACACTTGCGCGAGGGGGACCCCGACGTATCCGGCCCCGACGATCGCGACGTCGTAGCTCGCGAGCTCCGGCGCGGTCTCCGGCGTGGCCGTCTCGGGCGTCGTCACGGCGCGGAATGCTACCGGCGGGCCCGGCCTTGTAACAATCTGTTACAAGGTGTGCAGAGTAGTGAGTAGGGTCAGCGGACGACGAACGCGTCGCTGCCGCCCGTCCGCTCCGGCAGCCGGAGGGAGCGAGTCGCGAGCCGTTCCTGACCCGGTCTCCAGATGGCGATGAGCGCGCGATCCTCGACCTCTGCGAGCAGCACGAGCCGGCCGTCGGCCGTCCAGGACATGCTCGTCCGCTTGAGCGAGACGGCTGCGGGCATGTCGGGGAGTTGGCGGAGGGAGTGGGTTGCCGTATCGAGCAGCCAGGCGTCCATGACCTGCTTACTGCTGAGGTCGTAGGCAGGATCCGCGAACGAGAGCGCGACGAATCTTCCCGTTGGATCGACGCGGGCTTCGTCGAAGCCGCCCTGGCCGGTGATGCGGCTCGGGTACTCGAGACGGCTGGTGGCACCGGTCCGCAGATCGGTGAGCACGAGCTGACCCGCGAGGCCGGTCGCGGTTACGAGGACGTCTACCGCGAGCGCCAGCAGGCGCGGCGTCCGGGCAAGAATCCGCCGGGTCGCCGGATCGACGACGGCGTCTCGACGGTGGAGAAGCGCTCTGCCGCCCGCGTCCAGGAGTTGGCTCGCGCACGGCACCGACCTCGGACTCCTCCGGCGGCTGCCGTCGAGCGCGACCTCCCGCAGTGTGCAGCGGTAGATCGAGATGCGTCTTCAGCCAGACCCCACCGCCGTCAGCCGACGGAGCGACCTGGAAGGCGGTCGCGATCCTCGTCGCTGTACTTCTCGCGCGAGCATCACGAGCGCGGACGGACGATTCGGATCACCAGTCCATCGCGGAAGCTTGCGTCACGCCAACAATCCCTCAGCGAGGTTCCCCCAGCGACGAGCGCAGTGACGATCAGCAGAGAGCGCATGTTTGTTGTGTACACCGACGCACGCACAACGGTTCCGTGGGTTCGGCGAACATATGGCACTACATATGGTTGGGGAAGCGGCCGATGTCGTCGCTCGGCACCTCGAACTCGGTCTCGCCGACGCGTCGATCGTCGTTCTGGCCGAGCGCTACGAGACGAACCGCGTGCTCACGCTCGACCACCGGCACTTTCGCGCGCTCCGGACCAGCCGCGGCACGCCGTTCGCCGTGCTTCCGGCCGACTGCGAGCTCGGGGGGCAGTCCGCTCAGGCGAGCAGAGCCTGCGCGATGCGCTCGGCGGCGCGCCCGTCGCCATAGAGCGGTGGTGCGTCCGCGGGGAAGCGGGCCGCCCGGAGCGCAGCCTCGATCGCGTCGGGGTCGTCGTCGACGAGGACGTTCCCTCCGGTCTCAACGGTGTCGACCCACTCGGTCGACGGGCGCATCGTGATGCACGGGACGCCGTACCAGTACGCCTCCTTCTGGAGCCCGCCGGAGTCGGTCGCGATGACCCGTGCCTGCGACGCGGCCGAGGCGAGCTCGAGGTAGCCCAGCGGCTCTCGGAGCTCGACGGTCTCGCCGAGCCGGATCCCCTCCGCCGCGAGGACGCCTGCAGTGCGGGGATGCGCGGGGAAGACGACGGGCTCGTCGAGCCGCGAGAGACCGGCGACGATGCGGGCGAGACGCTCCGGTCGCACGTTCGCCTCGCGGTGCACCGTAGCGACCACGTACGTCCCCGCCGCGTGGGGTGGCGGCACCCGCTCGCGCGCGATCGGAGCGAAGCGAAGGGTCGCATCCGCCATCACGTCCCCGACGACCTCGGTGCGGCCCTCGACGCCTTCCGCCCGCAGGGTCTCGGCGGATCGCTCGTCTGGGCAGAGCAGCAGCGACGCCAGTCGGTCGACCTCGATTCGTGCGCGCTCCTCGGGCATCGAGAGGTCGCCGCTCCGCAGACCTGCCTCGACGTGCGCGAGCGGAATCCCGGCAGTCACCGCGGCACGCGCGCCCGCGAGCGTCGAATTGGTGTCCCCGAGGACGAGCACGAGGTCGGGGCGCTCGTTGTCGACCACGCGACGAAGTGCAGGCGCGATCGAGTCGACATCCGCCGTCCGCAGGTCGAGACGATGCGCGGGCTCCGGAAGGTCGAGCTCCTCGAAGAAGACGGTCGACAGGCCGTCGTCGTAGTGCTGTCCCGTGTGGACGACGACCTCGTCGATCCCTGCCTCTCGCAACGCGATCGAGAGTGGCGCCGCCTTGACGAACTGGGGTCGGTTGCCGACGACGGTCAGGATCCTCACGGGACGCCCAGCCTAGACACCACCCCGCCCGTGGCGGCTCGAGTCTTCTGGCCGCGCAACCAGGGCCTTCGTGGGTGGGGTAGCTCGACGCCTCGTGGGCGACGTGTACGACCCGAAGCCTCCGTCGAGCTCCTCCGGGCGTCGAGGCCGGGGTGCAGTCGTTGGACCTCGCCGTTGTCTCGGTCGACGACGTCAGCAGGGCGGCCGATGTCCTGGAGCGGTACGTCGACCTCGGGATAGGGCTCGCCGATGCTTCGATCGTCGCGCTCGCCGACCGCTACGACGCCGACCGGGTACTACGCTCGACCAGCGCCGCTTCGGCGGCGGTCGTCGACCGGCGATGCGGTTGGGGGCGGGAGCTCCGGACTTCGTGGCACATGGAGCGCGCACCGCCGCCCGCGCCTAGTCTCCCCGGTGAACAACCACCCCCGATGCGAAGGAGAACGCGAGATGCCGTACGTCGACGGATTCGTGGTGGCAGTCCCCGAGAACAAGCTCACCGACTACAAGAAGATGGCGCGGAAGGCCGGAAAGATCTGGATGGAGCACGGTGCGCTCTCCTACATCGAGTGCGTCGGCGACGACGTGCCGGTCGGGAAGGTGACGTCCTTCACCAAGGCGGTGAAGCTGAAGCAGGGCGAGACGGTGTTCTTCTCGTGGATCACCTACAAGTCCAAGCGCGACCGCGACGCCGTCATGAAGAAGGTGATGGCCGACCCGCGGCTTCAGGAGGACATGAGCAATGCGCCGTTCGACGCTAAGCGCATGATCTATGGCGGCTTCAAGCCGGTGATCGAGCTCTGATCCGAGAGCGATCCGCTCCTCGAGCGGAGCGCGGGCAGGCCGTTGTGGAAAGTGCGTGGGGTCAGGGTCGCACGCGAAGGTGCCCGAGAGCCGGGTGAGGGCTCGCCGCGATCGGAGCCATGCGCGGAGCTTCGGCACCTACCGACCGCAAGCAGGCAGCTGACGGGTTCCAGGCACTGATGGTTTCCCGCGAACAGGCGCGTAAGCTCGCCCTCGCTCTACCCGAGGCGGTCGAGCAGGATCATCACGGCCGGCCGTCCTTCCGCGTCGTCGGGAGGATCTTCGCGACGCAGTGGGACGAGCAGCACATGAACGTGATGCTCGACGAGGCCGGCGTCCGGACCGCGGTCCACAGTGATCCCGAGACGTGCGAGGAGGTCTGGTGGGGCAAGCGTCTCACGGCGGTGCGGGTGAGTCTCTGTCGAGTCGACTCAGAGACGCTCGCGAACCTTCTCGCTGACGCATGGGAGGGGAAAGCTCCAGCGCGTCTTCGTAATAGATGACCTGCCATTGATCGGCCTCGAGCGCGAGCAATGCCCAGGAGGGCAGTTCCACTGCGACCGTGCGCGACTGCTCGGTGCCCGTATGGGCCGTGAAGGGATCGAACCTCCCTGCTAATCGCGATGTTTCGCGGCGAGGGGGGCACCGGGCCTGAGGGGTTCGTCGATGCCGTACTGAGGGCCGAAGGGCGTGAGCCGACTCTCGTCGATACGAATCATCGAAGTCAGCTCTGTGATCTTGCCCGCGATTGGCTATTCGACGACGGCAAGGGACGCGGCGCGAGGTCGGGCCTGCCGCGTCTCCCGACGCTCTGAGTGTCTTCGCGAACACTGGCGCAGGCAGGCCGACTGTCACCAGGCGATACGGATGAGTAGGTTTGTGCGGAAGTAGAGGCGCGCGGAGTGTCTCCCTCTTTCTCGGCCCAACGCCCGAGGAGTTAGCGAAGCGAGCTCTTAAAGCACGTCTGCAATTCGCGGCGGCCGCCCTTGTTGTGGTTGGGGATGCGGTCTAGCCTCGTGTGATGCTGGTTTGCCCGAGTTGCAGGCACGACAATCGTGAGGGCGCCAGGTTCTGCGAGGGGTGTGGCTTCTCGTTCGCGTCTGTGCCAACGCGGGGGAAAGAGCAGCGCAGGACGGTGACGGTGCTGTTCTGCGACCTGGCCGGTTCGACCGCG
>JACDBY010000265.1 GCA_013694685.1 Actinomycetota bacterium | reverse complement strand
ACGCGCGAGAGCCGCAGCGTGATGGTCGGGGCGAGCCCGCGCGGCTCGCTCGCGCTCGTCAAGCTCTCACGCTGCCGCGCGGCACTCTCGGGCCGGGACTTCGTGACGCCCGACGACGTCAAGAGCGTGGCCGTACCCGCGCTCGGACACCGGCTCGTCCTCCGCCCCGAGCTCTGGGTGCAGCGGCGGACAGGCGAGGACGTGGTGCGCGAGATCCTCGACGAGGTCCGCACGCCGACGACAGAGAACGTCTCGAGCACTTGAGACGGTCCGCGGACGCTCGGCTCAGCGCCTACGCGGCGCTCGCCGCGGCCGGCCTCGTCGCGTCGCTCGCGTTCCGCCGGGCGGAGCTGGCGGTGGTCGCAGCGCCGTTCGCCCTCCTCGTCACGTTCGGATTGCGGGCGCAGGCACCGGCGGTTCGCGCCTGGCTCGATCTCGACCGGGCGCGTGCTCTCGAGGGGGACGAGCTCGAGGCGATCGTCACGGTCAGCTCGGAGACGGGTGTCGACCGGCTCGAGGTGGGACTCACGCTCCCACGCGGCCTCGAGCTCGCCGGGAGCCGGAACCCCGTCGCCCTCCATCTCGCTCCCGGCGAGGAGCGCGAGCTCCCCATCCGGCTTCGCTGCCGGCGGTGGTCGGCGGTCGAGCTAGGCGGGATCCTCGTTCGCGCGCGCGGGGTGATCGGGCTCGTCCGGTACGAAGGGCATATCGAGCGGCGGCGGTCGCTGAAGATCTACCCACGCCCCGAGCGGCTCCTGCAGATCGTCTCACCAGCGCAAACGCAGGCGACGACGGGCAGCGAAGTCGCCCGGCTCCGTGCCTCCGGTCTCGAGTTCGCCGACACGAGGCCGTTCGTGACCGGCGATCAGCTGCGCTCGGTGAACTGGCGCGCGACCGCGCGTCGCGGTGTGCTCGTCGTGAATGAGCGTCATCCTGAGCGGAATGCCGACGTCGTGATCTTTCTCGACAGCTTCGCCGAGGCTCGCGAGTCGGATGAGGGGACGCTCGAGCACGCCGTGCGGGTCGCGGCGACGCTCTCGAGCCGGTTCCTCGAGCGGCGTGACCGCGTCGGGCTCGTGACGTTCGGCGGCGTCCTTCGCTGGCTCGAGCCGGGAAGCGGCCTCGTGCAGCGCTACCGGCTCGTCGACGCGCTGCTCGAGACGGGGGTCGAGTTCAGCTACGCCTGGAAGGGCGTCAACGTGATTCCCGCCCGCACCCTGCCGCCGCGCGCGCTCGTCGTCGCGGTGACACCGCTCCTCGACGAGCGGACGCTTGCGGCACTCGTCGATCTCCGTGGTCGCGGGCACGACCTGGCGGTGCTCGAGATCTCGCCCGAGCCGTACGCCGAGGCGGGCGCGGCGGCGAGCGACCGACTCGCGCTCCGCGTCTGGCGGCTCCAGCGCGCCGAGCTCCGCGCGCAGTTCGAGCGGCTTGGCGTGGCGGTCACCACGCTCGGACCCGGGACAACCCTCGAGGAGGCGATCGAGGAGGTGAGAGCATTCAGGCGTCACGCCCGCCTCGCGAGGCACTAGCGGTCGCTGCCGTCGCGGTGGCTGCGTCGCTCGGGCTCGCGGCGTGGCTCGCCGTGGCCGCGAGCCCGAAGGCGTTCGTCCCGGTCCTCGCTGTCGGCCTGCTCGGCGCGCTCGGGACAGGCGTCGCGCTCGTCCGGCCGACGGTGCTCGGCCCGGCGCTCGGCGTCTCGGCTGCGGCGTACGCGGTCCTCCTCCTCGTCGACGACCCGGCGCTCGACGCTCGCGCAGCCGGAGTCGCCACGTTGCTCGTCGTCGTCGGCGAGCTCGTCGGCTGGTCGCGCGAGCTGGCCGCGCCGACGACCGACGAGCCGGGAAACGCCTGGCGGCGGCCGGTCTGGATCGCCGGCGCCGGCATCGGCTCGCTCGCGATCGGGGCAGTGCTCCTCGCGGTCGTCGACGTGGCCCGGATCGACGGGCTCTTGGTCGAGACCGTCGGGGCGCTCGCGGCGCTGGGCGCGATCGTCACTCTCCTCCGGCTCGCGCGCGCACCGGTCGGCTCCTCTGCCCGCGAGGAGTGACGGCCCGGCGCGGCTAGCATCGTCGGCCGCATGGCGAGCAACGCCCCACGCCCCAAGGCCGGTCGACGCGCGCAGCTGGTCTCGCTCGATCTCGCCGTCTACCGCGCCGTCGCGACGACCGAGACGCCCGATCTCGACCGCGATCTCGCGCGGCTCTCGCGGGCCGCCGACAACTCGAAGCTCTGGCTCGCCGCAGCGGGCGCCATCGCCCTCCTCGGCGGCGCGAGAGGTCGGCGTGCTGCGGTCAACGGCCTCGCGGCGCTCGGCGCCACCTCGGCCATCGTCAACCTGGTCGCCAAGCCGCTCGGCGGTCGCAGGAGACCCGACCGCGCCCTGGGGCGCGTGCCGCTCGCCCGTCACGTGCCGATGCCCGGCTCGGTCTCCTTCCCCTCGGGTCACGCAGCGTCTGCGTTCGCCTTCACGTCGGGGGTCGCCCACGTGCTGCCGGTGGCGGCGCCCCTGCATCTCGCCGCCGCGCTGGTCGCGTACTCCCGCATCCACACGGGGGTGCACTACCCGGCCGACGTCGTCGCCGGCGCCTTACTTGGCAGCGCGGTCGCCCCGTTCACCTCGGCCGCCCTCGACCGCCGCCGTGCGCGCTGACGGAGATCGAGAACTCCGGCGTCAGCCGGCGTCAAGAGCAGGGCGAAAGGGCGCAAGAGCACGTGTCGGAC
>JACDBY010000264.1 GCA_013694685.1 Actinomycetota bacterium | reverse complement strand
CTCATATGTCGCGCGGACGACCGCGGCGATCCCGTGATCCAGATCTCACCGCCGCTCGTCGCCGGGCAGGCGGAGTTCGACGAGATCGTGCGGATTCTCGGCGAGGTGCTCACCGAGGCCGCGACCTTGATGCGTTAGGTGATGCCCGCTCCTCCTAGCGACAGTCGATCTGGAAGTCATCCGCAAAGGCCGCGACTTCTCCATTCGCATTGATGGTGATGTGGAACTTCGCTCGCATGATCAGGTTCGGCGACCCGTCATTGCTGATCAGGCGGAACGAGAATGTCGCTGTGGCGATCACCGGAGGGCCGAGTGGGATTCCCTCGTCATCCAGCTCTCCCGGTCCGAAGTATTGGCTCAAGCGATCGGTGAAGTTGAGGACGTAACGCGTTCCACTCGAGCTGATCCCTTTCGCAATGGTGGTGAAGATCCCGTTGCTGTGGAAACCGCCGGTGGCATCCTCGACGAAAACGACGTGGTGTCGGATCACACCCGAGACGTCGACCGTCTCTCCTGTGCACGACTCGTTCGTCTCCGCGAACGGCTGTGTCGTGAAGTTCGTGTAGGTCGGGCCTGCCGCAGTCGCCGTGCTACTCAAACCGAGACCGATCGCGGCGATGGCTATCGCCAGGATCTTGGATTTGTGCTGAAACGTCGTCATCTGAGACACCTCCTGAGCATCACCGTTGATACGCGCAGTCCGAGGAGCCTCTACCTCCCAGGGGCCCAGAACATCCGTCACATGGCTGATTTCTGCACGACGAGGCGCGTCGACGTTGGGCCGATGGTGCTGAAGGCCGCGCTCGGGAACGTCGATCCGTCCGTGGTGGTCGCTGGGCGGCCGCGAGCTCACCGAAGACGCCCACGCTGGATCTGGTTCAGCGGCTGGGCTTGGCCTGCTACATGCGTTCGATGAGGCTCGTAAGCTTTTTCAGCTCACGCCGCAAGCCATCCGCTGCAGTCAGCGCCCGGCTATCGCCGTAATCGCCCGGCGAGCCTACGATTGCTGGACATGGTCGAGACCGCGATGTCGAGCCCTCTCGGCAGCCGCGCCGCGATTCTTCGTCGGCTTGACGGGGCAATCGGGGCTGCGGCACGTGGCCGAGCTGCGTTCATCGTCGTCGAGGGGGAGCCCGGCATTGGAAAGTCGTGGCTTCTCGACGCGGCCTGCAAGCTTGCTCAGCGTGCTGAATTCACGGTGCGACGCGGGCAGGGCGAGGAGCTCGAGCGTGAGCGGCCCTTCGGACTGATCGCGGACGCGCTGGATCTGGGGAGCGCCTCGGATCCCGAGCGGACGAGAATCGCCGGTGTCCTCGCTCGCGGAGGCGGCACCGAGCTCGCTGGAACGAGCGCCGATCTTCGTTTCCAGCTGATCGAGAGCATGTGCGACCTGGTCGAACGCGAGGCGGAGACACGTCCCGTTGCGGTGGCGGTCGACGACGTGCAATGGGCTGACCCCTCGTCGTTGCTTGCGCTCTATCGTCTCTCCCGCCGCGTCGCCTATCTCCCGTTTGTTCTTCTCCTCGGTTGCCGACCCCTTCCTCGGAGCCGCGAGCTGGCGCGACTCGTGAACATCCTCTTGGAGCTGGACTGCGTCCACGTGTCGCTCCCACCCCTCTCGCACGAGGAGGCGGTCGAGCTGGCGGCCCAGACCGCCGGGGCGGCCGGAGTCGGCTCGAAGCTCGAAGCACATCTCCGCGTGACGGGAGGGAACCCCCTCTTTGTCCGTGAGCTCGTCCAAACGTTGGTCGACGAGGGAGCCGCCGAGCTGCTGGACGACGTCGTGGAGATCGATCGACGACCACAACTTTCCCCGTCGCTCCGCCACACCATCCTTCGCCGCATGAGCTCCCTCCCTGAGGAGACGCTGGACGTCCTCAAAGTCGCGTCGGTCTTGGGTACGACGTTTGCACTCGCCGACTTGACAACGGTGACGAGGCAGTCGCCGGCGACGCTGGTGGGTCATCTGACCGACGCCGTTGGCGCCGGATTCGTCCACGATCTCGGTGGTCGGTTCGCTTTTCGGCACGATCTGGTACGCGAGGTGCTCTACGTCGAGCTCCTTCCGACACTGCGCACGAGCCTTCATCTAGACGCGGCACGATCGCTTGCGGCGGCTGGTTCTTCACCAGGCCAAGTTGCCGCTCACTTCTCGCTCAGTGCGGCGCATGGAGATGCGGAAGCGGTCGCATGGCTGACCCGAGCAGCGAGGGAGCTCGTCGGCCATGCCCCAACGGTCGCGATCGAGTTGTTCGAGCGTGCGCTCGAGCTGGCCCCGCTGAGCGATCCCATCCGGGTCGACCTGAACGTCGGCTTGATCCGCCCCCTCGTGTGGACCGGAGAGCTCGGGCGCGCCGAAGCCGTGGCCCGGGAGCTTCTCGCCGGGGCAGACGACTCGAGTGTGACGGGGCACGCCGCGCTGGCTCTAGGCTCGCTCTACTTTCTTCAGTACCGCCTGCGGGAGATGTCGGAACTCTGCACCAAGAGGCTCGCGGTGGAAGGGCTCGGAGCTGCGGAGCGTGCTCACTTCCTCGCGCTTGCGGTGATGCCAGAGGTCGCGTCTGGAGAGCTTCGGCGAGCGCTCACGTTCGCCCAAGAGGCATTTCGCACCGGCCGCGAGATCGGACGTATCTCAGCCGTGCCGATCGAGAACACCCGAGGCATCGTCGCAAGGCTCGAGGGCCGGTACATGGAGGCCGTGGCCTCTGGCCGGAGGGCAATCGCTGCGGCTCAATCGGCGCTGATGCACGATCCGGATCTGGGTGTTTCGCCCCGGTTGATCCTCGCGAACGCGCACGTCTTCCAGAGTTGGAACCTGATTGCGGCAGATCGGATCGAGGAGGCTGCTCGCTTGCTGCGGTCGAGCATGCAGGAATACGAGCGAATCGGCGCAGTCGCATACGTGAATCTTTGCCACCGCGGGCTGGCGTACGGAGCGTTCCTCTCGGGCCGCTGGGACGATGCCGACGCCGAGCTCGAGAGCTTGCGCTATCTCGTGGAGGAGACCCAGGCGCAGGGTCTCGATACCCATCAGCCAGATCCTTGGCCACTGCTCGCACTACACCAAGGGCGCATGACCGAGGCGAGCCTCGCACTCGAGCGGCTGGAGCAAGCCTTGCCGCCGGAACGATGGCGCCGCGGCAATCTCTGGTTCCTCCCTCTCAAGGCTGAGGTACTCGAGGCTGGCGGGGACGCCGAAGCGGCCCTCGATCTGCTCGCAACCCAGCTGCGCCAGGCGAAAGAGATAGGCGCGGTGCCCGACTTCCGCATATTCGGACGCTCACTGGTGCGACTGAGCCTCGATCACGATCAGCGTGACCTCGCTGAGCGGGTTGTGTCGGGTGCGGCGGAGCTCGCGAGCCGTGGGGGAGGCATCGCGACGGTTGACGGGATTTCGCTCCTGTGCCGAGGGCTGCTCGAGGACGATCCGGACACCCTTCTCGATGCGGTCGCCGCCTATCGCGAAGGACCGCGCCCGTTCGACCTGGCTGCCGCCTGCGAGGAAGCGGGTGAGAGCCGCGCCCGGCACGGCTTCCAGGACGACGGTGTCAAGCTCCTTCGCGAGGCGTCCGAGATCCATGCGACTCTCGGCGCAACGCGTGACGAGGTACGGATCTCGCATCGGTTACGAGCACTGGGTGTGAAGACTGGGGCACGTGGCCCCCGCGGACGACCCCTCACGGGCTGGGGAAGCCTCACCGCGGCGGAGCAACGTGTCGCCCGGCTCGTCCCCGAAGGTCTCACCAACACCGAAATCGGCGCAAGGCTCTTCATCTCCGGCCGAACGGTCTCCACTCACCTTGCCCACATCTTTCGAAAGCTCGAGATCTCGTCGCGTTCGGAGTTGGCGGCAATCGCAACGCGCGAGAGTAGGGGGTTCTTTTGAAAGCGCGTGCTTCGTGTCCCCGCTCCTCGAGGATCTGCCGCTCGGTGTGTGTGAGGTCGTACTCGGGCAGACGCGTGATCTCCTCGAAGAGAAGCGAGCCTCGCTCATCATAGAGCCAGACTGCTGGGATCTGCTTCGGGGTGTCGGTGAGTCCCCGAAGTGTCGCTTTGCGGAGCGCCGCTTTGCGGTCGGCCTCATCGACGAGGACCTCCACGCGGACACTCATCGTCCGCTGCTTACCCGTCTCGGGCGCAGCGGAAGCCCGCGAAGATCTGACGCCTATCCGGGAAGTCCCAGCTCCGGAAGCTCGATCGCGCGACGACCGAGTCCGTCGCCCAGGAGCCTCCGCGGAGGACGCGGTACTCGTCC
>JACDBY010000259.1 GCA_013694685.1 Actinomycetota bacterium | reverse complement strand
GCGCGCGAGCTCCTCGAGCTCGCGGTCGAGGTCGTTCATCGCAGCCCCTCCCCGACGCTCGCGCGCAGGCGCTCCAGCGCCCGCGCCGTCCGTGATTTGACGGTTCCACGCCTGACGCCGAGGGCGGCTGCGGTCTCCTCTTCGCGGAGCTCGAGCAGGAACCGGTGGACGAGGACGTCGCGATCGCGTTCGTCGAGCTGTGCGAGCCCAGCGAGGAGTGTCGCCTGCCGATCGTGCCGGAGGGCAGCCGCTTCGGGGGACGGAGCCGCGTCCCCCGAAGCCGCTGCCGCGACCCGGAGCTGAAGACCGGCGCGTCGGCCGGCCGAGCGGCGGCGGTTTCGCGCCTCGTTCGCGACGATCTGCAGAAACCACGGCCGGAACGGCGCGTCGTCCCGAAACCGTCCGAGAGCTCGATGGGCTTTGACGAAGCCGTCCTGGACGGCCTCCTCGGCATCGCCCCGGTCACCCGCGGCGACGAGCGCTACACGAAACGCCAGTTGCTGATGCATGCGCACGAGCTCCTCGTAGGCAGCCGCGTCACCGCGCTTCGCGCGTGCGACGAGGGTGCTCTCGTCCAGTGGTCGGCTCGCCACTCCCCCCCTTCTACACCTCTACTCGCACGCAGGTTCCGGGAACGCGAGCGTCTAAGAGCGCGTGTCCGACTGAAGTCGGACACCCGCCGCCTGGTGTCCGACTTCAGTCGGACACCTGACGGTCCTCCCCCGTCAGCCGCCGGGCGTCATGCGGTAGGCGTCGAAGACGCCGTCGAGGTTCCGCAGGGCGTTCAGCAGCGAACGCAGATCCTTCGTGTCGCCGAGTTCTGCCGTATACCAGTTGCGGGCCATGCCGTCCTCGACCGACCCGCCGTACGAGACGATGTTCGCGCCGTGCTCGGCATAGGTTCGGGCGACGTCCTCGAGCAGGCGTGCTCGATCCCAGGCTTCGACCGAGATCTGAACCCGGAAGCTCGCCGAGGCCGCTCCACCCTCCCACTCGACCGGCGTGAAGCGTTCGGGGTTCCGCATGAGCGCTTTGACGTTCGGGCAGTCGCCCCGGTGGATCGTGATCCCGCGACCGAGCGAGATGTAGCCGCGGATGTCGTCGCCGGGCACGGGGGTGCAGCACTTGGCGAGCCGGACGAGCACGTCCTCCACCCCGGGGACGGTGACGCCGAGCGAGTCGCCGGTGACGATTCGCTTGCGGCCCGCGGGCTTGATCGTGACGAGCGGCTCCTCGGCGACCTCGTCGGTCTTCAGGCTCTGGAGCACCTTGTTGACGACCTGGCCCGTGCCGATCTTCCCGGAGCCGAGCGCGAGGTAGAAGTCCTCCGCCTTCTTGAAGCCGAGGTCGCGGATCACCGAGGTGAGCACGCTCGAGCCCTGCAGCTTCCTGTAGGGCAGATTCTGCGCCTTGAGCGCCTGATCGAGGGCATCGCGACCCTTCTGCTCTGTCTCGCCCTTCGTCTCGCGCTGGAACCATTGCCGGATCTTGTTGCGTGCGCGCGAGGAGGCGGCGAGCGAAAGCCAGTCGCGTGACGGCCCGCGCCCCGACTTGGACGTGAGGATCTCGACGAAGTCGCCGTTCTGCAACCGATAGTGGAGCGGCACGATCCGACCGTTGATCTTGGCGCCGACCGTACGGTGGCCGACGTCCGTGTGCACCGCGTAGGCGAAGTCGATCGGGCTCGCGCCCGCCGGGAGCGTCTTCACCTCGCCCTTCGGCGTGAAGACGTAGACCTCGTCGTCGAAGAGGTCGGTGCGCAGCGTGCGCATGAACTCCGCGGCGTCGCTCTCGTCGCCCTGCCAGTCCATGAGCGACCGCACCCACGCAAGCCACTCGTCGTCGTGCTTGCCCGCACGTCCGCGCTTGTAGAGCCAGTGCGCCGCGACGCCGAGCTCTGCCTCCTCCTGCATCTCGCGCGTCCGCACCTGGATCTCGAGCGGCGTTCCCGCCGGCCCGATCACGGTCGTGTGGAGCGACCGGTAGCGATTGAGCTTCGGCATCGCGATGAAGTCCTTGAACCGCCCCGGCATCGGCTTCCAGAGCGAATGGATGATCCCGAGCGCGCCGTAGCAGTCGCGTGTTCCGTCGTCGCCCGAGCGCTCCGCAATGACGCGCATCGCCGTGAGGTCGTAGATCTCGTTGAACTCGCGACCCTTCTTGGCCATCTTGTCGTAGATCGAGTAGAAGTGCTTGGCGCGACCCGAGATCACGACCGGGATGTCCGCCTTCTCGAGCTCGAGACCGAGGATCGTCCCCGCCTGGTCGACCTGCTGCTCGCGTGCCTCGCGTCGGTCGGCGACCATCGCCTTGATCTCCGCGTACTTGCGCGGGTGGAGGATCTGGAACGAGAGGTCCTCGAGCTCCCACTTGAGCGCGTGTATCCCGAGGCGATGCGCGAGCGGGGCGTAGACCTCGAGCGTCTCCTTGGCCTTTCGCACCTGCGTCTGCTTGCCCTGGTATTCGATCGTGCGCATGTTGTGGAGCCGGTCGGCGAGCTTGATCAGGATGACCCGGACGTCCTTGGCCATCGCGACGATCATCTTCCGGAAGTTCTCGGCCTCGGCCTGCTCGCGGCTCTGGAACGACGTACGCGTCAGCTTCGTGACGCCTTCGACGAGCTCGGCGATCTCATCACCGAACTCGGCTCGCAGCTCGTCGAGCTCCGCGTCGGTGTCCTCGACAACATCATGGAGCAGCGCGGCCGCGATCGTCTGCTCGTCGAGGTGGAGCTCGGCGCAGATCCAGGCGACGCCCCACGGATGGTGGATGAACTCCTCGCCGGAGCGGCGTACCTGTCCGCGGTGCCTCGTCTCGGCGACCTCGAAGGCGCGGCGGACGAGGTCGCGGTCGACGTCAGGGTTGTACGTCTCGACGCTTGCGAGCAGCTCCTCGACGAGGCTCTCGTGGTGCCGTTCGGCATCGACGACCGCCATGGACTCAGTGTACGGGCCGAGTCTCCCATGTCACCCTATTGCGGCAGGAGGCGATCCGGGGTGAGCGAAAGGGTGTGGTCATGCGTCTCCTGCAGACCTACCTCGAGCGGCGCCGGCTCCTCCGGATGCTCCAGCTCCTCGCTGCCAGCTCTCGCGCAAGTCGTCCGCGGACGGACCGAGCGCGTCATAGCTCGTGACGCGCGCCGTTCGGTGCTGGACGAAGCACTAGGATCGATCTGAGTGGACGGCCTTCGCCGCATCAACCTGTTCGAGCTCGTCCCTGAGTACGACGAGAGCGATCCCGAGGGATACCGGGTCGGCGCGACGCGGCTCGGGCCGGCGCTCGGGGCATCCCAGATGGGTGCGTCGCTCTACGACTTGCCCCCGGGGCAGAGCATCTGCCCTTACCACTACGAGTATCCGGAGGAGGAGTGGCTCGTAGTGCTCGCCGGCCACGTCACGCTTCGACACCCCGGTGGCGAGGACGAGCTCGGCAGGGGCGACATCGTCTGCTTCCCGTCCGGGCCCGACGGCGCGCACAAGGTCACCTGTCTCGGCGACGAGACGGCCAGAGTCGTAATCAGCTCGACGAAGCAGACCCCGGCGATCGCGGTCTATCCGGACAGCGGCAAGGTCGGGATCTGGCCCGGCGACGACCGCGACCGACTCATGATGCGGCGCGAGATGCTTGAGTACTACGACGGCGAGGTGTAGGCGCGCGGGCCGGCAGGCCGTTACGCCGCGAGGGGCAGCGCGACGGCGTCGAGGTTGAGCAGCGCGCGGAAGCTCGGCGACTCGTAGAGCTCGCGTCGGGCGCCGCCCGCGGTCAGGCCGAGCTCCTCGAAGACGCGTCGCGCCTCGGCGCTCCAGGCGCCCTCGCCCGCGCGCCACTCCCCCGCGAGCCGGGTGCGCACGGCGTCGTAGGCGACTGCCGCCGCGAAGAGGCGGCGGACGACTAGCTGAGGTGCGATGGTGCCGTTCCAGCGGTTCTCCTGTAGTCGAAAGGCGACGTCGAGTCGCGGCGCACCCATGAGCCGCTCGAGCTCACCACCGAGCCCGAATGCAATCGCTGACCCGCCGTCCCGATCCTGCTGCTTGATGCGGAAGCGGAGGTGCTTTCCCTCGCCCACGGTCGCCGCGCCCGTCGCCTCGACGCTCGCGACGAGGAGCGTTGGCTCAGGGTTGCCGAGCCCGAACGGCGCGAGGCCGTCGAGCTCCTGCGCGAGCTCGAGCGTGAGGTCTCCGGCCGCGACGACCGCGTCGATCGTCGTCGTGGGACGGAGATCGAGTTCCGCGAGTGTCGCGTCGGCATGAGCGGCGAATGCGTCCGCGAACGCCTCGAGCTGCTCGGTCGCGATCGAGAGACCGGCTGCCGCGCGGTGGCCCCCGAAGCGCTGCAGGTGCTCGGCGCAGGCCGCAAGGCCCCCGTGGAGGTCGAAATCGGACACCGAGCGTCCCGATCCCTTCCATCCGTCACCACTGCGCGCGACGAGCACGACCGGTCGGTGGAACCGCTCGACGAGCCGCGACGCGACGATGCCGATCACGCCCTCGTGCCAGGCCTCGTCCCAAAGGACGTAGCCTCGTCGTCGTCGCTCCTCCGGTGACATCGCGTCGACTCGTGCCGTCGCCTCCCGCACGATCTTCTCCTCCACCCCCTGGCGCTCCCGGTTCAGATCCTCCAGCTCCGCCGCGAGCCGGTCGGCTTCCCCCCGGTCGTCGGTGAGCAGGAGCTGGAGCGCAACGTCGGGCCGGCCGAGGCGTCCTGCGGCATTGATCCGGGGAGCGAGCCGGAAGCCGACCGCAGTCGAGTCGACGACCGCCGGATCCACCTTCGCCGACTGCATGAGGGCCTGGAGCCCAGGTCGGCGTGTCCGCGCGAGCGACCGCAGGCCGGCCGCGGCGAGCGCCCGGTTCTCGTCGACGAGCGGGACGACGTCGGCGATCGTCGCGAGCGCGACGAGATCGAGCATCCGGCCGAGGGCAGGATCGTCGTCACCGAGGAGTGCCCGCCCGAGCGTGTGGACGACGCCCGTTCCGCAGAGGTCGGCGCAGGGATAGCTCGACGGGCGGGTCGCGACGACCGGGCACGCCGGCAGGGCCGCACCCGGGCGATGATGATCGGTGACGATCACATCCAGGCCGAGCTCCTTCGCCCGCGCCACCTCCTCGACCGCGGTGATCCCGCAGTCGACGGTCAGGACGAGATGCACCCCGTCGGCGGCAAGCTGCTCGATCGTCTCGGCGGCAAGACCGTAGCCCTCGTCGAAGCGGCTCGGAAGCCTCCATTCGACCCTCGCGCCGAGCTCCCGCAGGACGAGGACGGCAACGGCGGTGGCGGAGATCCCGTCGACGTCGTAGTCCCCGTGGACGCAGATCCGCTCGCCCGCAGCGACCGCCGCCCGGATGCGCTCGACCGCCTGCTCCATGTCGCCGAGCAGAAACGGGTCATGGCGTGGCGGCGCGTGCTCGAGGAACGCCCGCGCCGCGTTCGGGTCGTCGAGCCCGCGGCGGACGAGGACGGTGGCGGTCGTCTCGCTCACCCCGAGCGCCTCGGCCAGAGCCTCCACGCGGCTCCAGTCGCACGGTCGGGTCGTCCAGCGGCCATCCTGCATCGCCTTCTCGACGGTACGGACGGCATCGGACGGTGCTGGCTGCGCGAAGGGGGATTCCGCAGGAGCGCAATCCCACCGCTTGATCCCCGCCTCACGGTGGGGCAGACCCCTGAGGGCCGCCGCCTTCGCGTCAGCGTTCCGCAACTGCCACTCGTGGTCAGGCGGTGTCCGACTTCAGTCGGAGACGTGCTCTTCAGGCGTCAGGCGCGTCGCTCGCGGCGTTCGCGCCGGGTCTGCATGACGATCTTGACCCAGAGCATGATCACTCCCGCCGTGGCCCCGAGAACGCAGACAGCGATCGGCGCGAAGTACGCCATCTGCTCGACCGAGTACCTCGTGACGGCCGCACCGACAAGCCAGGTCGCGAGTACGGCCACGACCATCACGGCGACGAGCCGACGGTCTTTCATGACCGGAGGCTAGCCTCTCCTCGATGGTTGAAGACGCGTGGAACTACACGTCGGGCGACGACTACACGCTCGAGTTTCTCGGGTACCGCTTCTCCTTCGGCACGCGCGACTTCGAGGAGCGTGTCGGCGCCGCGGCCGTGAAGCTCGGACTCGTCGCCTCCAACGACCTCGAGGACGAGGAGGTCGCCGACCTCGTCGAGCTCGCTGCCGACGGCCGGATCGCGGCGGCGCGCAGCACTCTCGGCTCGTACCTCGTCAGGCATTGGGAGCGTCTGGCGCTCGTCGAGGGCGAGTCGCTCGTCTACTGGTTGCGCAAGCTCGTGTTCCGCGGCGCGTACCTCGACCACCGGGTGAAGGAGGGGCTGCTCGAGGTCGCCTGGGACGAGGACAACGCCGAGTTCGCCTACGCCGAACCTAGCGGCGGCCGCGCCCTTCTGGAGCTCGCGCCCACACCCTCCTGGCACGCGCTCCAGTTTCCTCGGGACTAGAAAAGCCGCGGCCGAACCTGTCCGAGCCATCGTCGCTTGCCGTCGAGTTGCGCCAGAGCGTCGTCCGGCCACGCCTCCGCCCGTCCCTTGTCGGTGAGCCAGGCGACTGCTGCTTCGATGGCGTCGAGAAGGTCGTCGTCGACGCGGACGCCGTATCCCTCGGCGAGGATGGAGAGGCGCCGCCGCTGATCCTCTACCAGGGGACCCTCGGCCACGAGCCGCAACCCCTTCCAGGCGAAATAGCCGACATCCTCCAGGCGCTCTCCGGGGCGCGCCTCGTCGAAGTCGATCAACGCCACGGCGTTTCCATCGAGCCAGAGGATGTTCCACGACCCGAGATCGCCGTGCACGACCGTCTCGTGACGCCCCAGGACGTCGGCTGACATCCCGGCGGCAGCGTCGTGGTACTGCCGAAGAAGCATCGCGGCCGACAGAATCTCGGCGTCACCGAGGATGACTGTTCCCGGCATCGGCGCTCCGGGAAGGAACGTGATGATCTCGCGACCGACGTCGTCCACACCGAGAAGCTTCGGCGCACCAACGAAGCCAACGCCGTCGAGATGCCGCAGCAACTCGTGGACGAATGGAGCACGAGGCCCCATCGGCCGCCGCACGGTCTGCCCGACGCGCACGACACCAGGGGTGACGCGACCACCCGACAGTTCGCACCTCGTCATTGCCAGACGGCTCGGGGTTCACTCTCGCGACTGCACTGTCCCCGTGAAGCCGACTGTCTGCTCAGGCCCTGGGGCACCGATCCGCATCTCGCGCACGGCACCGAGTGGAACGATGATCTCCTCGGGATCCTCCCCTTCGCCGCAGTGCGGGCAGAAGCTGAGGAACCCGAAGCCGGGCTCGGCGGAGAGCGTCTTCAAGCGGTGGAGCGATCCGTCGACGAGCTCGATGCTCACGACGACCTCCGCCAGGCCATGCTCCTCCTTGAACTGCTCGACGCGCCGGAGGATCCGCTTGACGAGCTCCTCGAGCGGGCCTGCCATCCCGGGCGTCCAGAGATGCGCCGTCAGAAGAGACTCTCCTCGTCCTGCACCGTTCCGAGGTGCGCGCGCCCGAGCTCGGTGATCACGCGCCCGCGCGGGGTTCGCTGCAGGAACCCGAGCTTGAGGAGGTACGGCTCGTAGACGTCCTCGATCGTGTCGGTCTCCTCGCCCAGCGCGACGGCGAGGGTCGAGAGCCCCACCGGACCGCCGCCGAACTTGTGCGCGATCGCCTCGAGCAGCTCGCGGTCGATCCGCTCGAGACCCTGCTCGTCGACCTCGTGCAGCTCGAGCGCCTCGCGGGCCACCTCCGTGGTGATCGCCCCGGCGTGCCGCACCTCCGCGACGTCGCGAACGCGCCGGAGGATGCGGTTTGCAATGCGCGGCGTGCCACGCGAGCGGGAGGCGATCTCGTCGGCGGCGTCCTCGGAGAGCTCGACGCCCAGGATCCCGGCCGAGCGGCGGACGATCGAGGCGAGCTGCCCCGGGTCGTAGTAGCCCAGGCGGAACGTCATCCCGAACCGGTCGCGCAACGGCGTCGTCAGGAGACCGGTGCGCGTCGTCGCGCCGACGAGCGTGAACGGCGGCAGGTCGAGCGTCAGCGTGCGGGCCGCCGCTCCCTGACCGAAGACGATGTCGAGCCTGAAGTCCTCGAGCGCCGGATAGAGGATCTCCTCGGCCGAGCGCGTGAGGCGATGGATCTCGTCGACGAAGAGGACGTCGCGCGGCTCGAGCGTGGTGAGGATCGCCGCGATGTCCTTCTTCTCGAGCGCGGGCCCTGCGACCGTCCGGAGCCCCACGCCGAGCTCCTCGCGGATGATCTGCGCGAGCGTCGTCTTGCCGAGGCCCGGCGGCCCGGCGAGGAGGACGTGGTCGAGCGCCTCCGACCGTCCGGTCGCGGCCTCGAGGGCAATCCGTAGCTGCTCCTTGACGCGCTCCTGCCCGACGAAGTCCTCGAGGCGCTTCGGTCGCAGCGACCGTTCGGCCTCTTCGTCCTCCGGCCCCAGAGCGGGCGCGAGGAATTGGCTCATCCGTATCCCCGGCGGGCGTGACGGGCGTGGTCGAAGCCACGCCCGGGAGACCGAGGATGTTCGGGGCGTGGCCTCAGCCGCGCCCCCTGTACTCGCGACCGGCTCATGCCGCCGCTCCACGCAACGCGATCCGCACTCGCTCCTCGGGTGCGAGCTCCGGATCGGTCTCGGCGAGGAGGCGCTCGGCGTCGAGCACCGTGTAACCGAGCTCGACGAGCGCGTCGCGGGCGACGAGATGACCGGGCGCGTCGGCAATGCTCACGATTCCGGGCTCGAGCGCGGCGCCGAGCTTCTCCTTCAGCTCGAGCACGATGCGCTCGGCGGTCTTCTTGCCGATGCCGGGGATCGCCTGGAAGCGGGCGTGGTCGCCGAGCGCGATCGCACGACGAAGCTCGGACGCGGGCGACCCCGAGACGACCGCGAGCGCGACCTTCGGCCCGATGCCACTCACGGTGAGCAGGTGCACGAAGAGCTCGCGCTCGTCCGCATCGACGAAGCCGTAGAGCTGCAGGGCGTCCTCACGGACGTGGAGGTACGTCTCGACGGTGAGCTCCGATCCGGCCGAGGCGCGTCGCAGGATCCCGGGCGTCGCTGCCACGAGATAGCCGACGCCGTTCACGTCGAGCACGAGCCCATCCCCGCTCCGGCCGGCGGGATGCCCGCGGAGGCGCGAGATCACGCCGGCCTCCTCACGAGGCGACCCGTGCGAGGGGCGGCATCGACGCATGGCAGATCGCGACGGCGAGCGCGTCCGACTCGTGCGAGGTCGCGGGTTCCGCCTCGAGCGAGAGCAGCATGCGAACCATGCGCGCCACCTGGCCCTTGTCGGCCCGGCCGTAGCCGCACACCGACTGCTTCACGCGCGCCGGCGCGTATTCGGTGCACGCGACTCCGGCCGACGCGGCCGCGACGAGCGCGGCGCCGCGCGCCTGCCCGACGAAGAGCGCGATGCGGGCGTCGGCACCGACGAACGACTCCTCCAGCGCCACAGCGTCCGGCTCGTGCTCCCGGATGAGCGCGGCGACCCCGTCGAAGATCCTCCTGAGCCGAAGCTCCGGGCGCTCTCTGGCGCCCGACGTCCAACACCCGTGCGCAACCGCTCTGATTCGCCCGCCGCTTTCGAGGACGATTCCGTACCCGCACGCAGCCGTCCCAGGGTCGATGCCGAGGACCTTCACGTATGGAGGGTACGGAGCCGCTCGGACAACTCCTGTTTCCGAGCTGTCCGACCCGTGTCCGACTTCAGTCGGACACGTGCTCTTCGCCTACGAGGCCGCAGCCTCGAGCACCTCTTCGGGAATGTCGAAGTTCGCGTAGACGTCCTGCACGTCGTCGGAGTCCTCGAGACCCTCAACCAGCCGGACGACCTGCTTCGCGGTCGACTCGTCGCCGATCGCGACGGTCGTCTTCGGCACCATCGAGAGGCCCACCGACTCGAGGGCGAAGCCCGCGGCCTCGAGCGACGCTCGGACGCTCGAGAGCTTGTCCGGAGCGGATGAGACGACGAAGCTCGTTCCGTCGCGCTCAACGTCGTCGGCGCCGGCGTCCGCGGCAGTGAGCACGAGCTCGTCCTCGTCCACACCCTCGGCGATCACGAGCAGGACGCCGCGCCGCTCGAACTGCCAGGCGACAGCGCCGGTCGCGCCGAGGTTACCCCCGTACTTCGAGAACAGATGCCGGACGTCGGAGGCCGTGCGGTTTCGATTGTCGGTGAGCGCCTCGACGATCACCGCGACGCCCTCGGGGCCGTACCCCTCGTAGACAACCGTCTCGAAGCTCGCCCCGTCGGTGCCCTCCCCCGCTCCCTTCGCGATCGCCCGCTCGATGTTGTCCTTCGGCATCGAGTACGAGCGCGCCTTCTCGATCGCATTCTGGAGCGCGAGGTTCGAGGCCGGATCGGCGCCCCCCTCCTTCGCCGCGACCATGATCGCGCGCGAGAGCTTCGAGAAGAGCTTGCCGCGCTTGGCGTCGGCCGCGCCCTTCTTGTGCTTGATGGTCGACCACTTGCTATGCCCTGACACTCTTCGCCTCCATGACGAGCTCGAGGAACCGTTCGTGGACGCGGGGGTCGTCTGTCAGCTCGGGGTGGAACGCAGCCACGAGGACGCGACCGTCGCGGAGGAGCACCGGCTCGCCTCGATGCTCCGCGAGCACCTCGACACCCTCGCCAACCTCGCGGACGCGGGGCGCCCGGATGAAGACGCCCCGGAAGGGCTCTGCTTCCCCCGCGAGCTCGAGGTCGGCCTCGAAGCTCGCCACCTGGCGTCCGTACGCGTTCCGCTCGACCTCGAGATCGACGAGACCGAGGTGGTCGCGATCGAGCAGGATCATGCCCGCGCACGTCCCGAGGATCGGCTCTGTGAACCGCCGGATCGCCTCGTCGAGGCCGTAGATCCGCGCGAGCTTCGTGATCGTCGTGGATTCCCCGCCGGGGACGACGAGGCCGTCGAGCCCGTCGAGGTCGGCCGGCAGCCGCACCTCGACGACCTCCGCACCAGCCCGCCTGAGCGCGAACGCATGCTCGCGAAACGCCCCCTGCAGGGCGAGAACCCCGATCCGCGCCGGCCGTCCGTCCATCCCTCCAGTGTAGATCCGGCGGCCGGGATCCCCCTTTCAGGGGAGCGACACGAGACGCAGAGGCTCGAATACTCCGAGCACGATGATCGTGCGCCGGAACGGAAGCATCGACCTTCGCCTCCTCGCGGCGCGTGTCGGCTGGTACCTCGGTGCCTCGTCGATCGCGGCGCTCCTCGGCGCCTCGATCGCGCTCTTCGGCTCCTAGAGGCTCTCGCGCTACCAGCCGCGGAGCTCGAGCCGCTCGGCCTCGGTGAGGCCGCTCGCCGAGATGCCCACCATGGGTACCCCGAGACCCGCCGAGACATCGGCAAGGATCTTCGCATCGGCGTAGTGCGTCGTCGCCTGGACGATCGCCTTCGCGCGACGCGAGACGTCGTCGGCCCAGCCGTCGGGATCGAGCGTCAGATCGCGGCCCGACTTGAAAATCCCCGAGCCGACGAAGACGCCGTCGGCGCCGAGCTGCATGCAGAGG
>JACDBY010000239.1 GCA_013694685.1 Actinomycetota bacterium | reverse complement strand
TGCATGCTCGAGGTCATCCGTGACGTCCACGACGAGACGGGGGTCGTGATCGGCATGAAGCCTGCAGGTGGTATCCGGACCGCCAAGCAGGCGGTGCAGTATCTCTGCGTCCTGCACGAGACCCTCGGCCCCGCGTGGTTGACGCCCGAGCTCTTTCGTTTCGGTGCGTCGTCGCTCCTGAACGACGTCCTGCTCCAGCTCCGCAAGCAGCGGACCGGCATCTACCGGTCGCCCGATGAGTTCACGCTCGACTGATGGCCGCGATCGAACGTCGCACCACGGAGCTGACGGCCCCATCGAGCTGGGAGTATGCGGCGGCGCCCGAGTCTCGCGACATCGTGTCGTTCGACGATCGCTACGGGCTCTTCATCGGCGGTCGCGATGTGTCGCCGAGATCACGCTCGTGGTTCACCACGGTCTCGCCGTCGAGCGAGGAGCCGCTCGCCGAGGTCTCGCAGGCAGGACCAACCGACGTCGGGCTGGCGGTCGACGCCGCCCGCACGGCGTTCGCCTCGTGGAGCCGCATCCGGCCCTCCGAGCGCGCCAAGGTGCTCTTTCGCATCGCTCGCGTGCTGCAGGAGCGGTCGCGCGAGCTCGCCGTCGCCGAGTCGCTGGACGGCGGCAAGCCGATCAAGGAGTCGCGCGACGTCGACCTTCCGCTCGCCGCGGCGCACTTCTTCTACTACGCGGGGTGGGCGGACAAGCTCGAGTACGCGTTCCCTGGGAGGCGGCCGCGACCCCTCGGCGTCGCGGCACAGATCGTCCCCTGGAACTTCCCGCTCCTCATGCTCGCGTGGAAGATCGCGCCCGCGCTCGCCTGCGGCAACACCGTCGTCCTCAAGCCGGCCGAGACGACGCCGCTGACGGCGCTTCTCTTCGCCGACGTCTGCCGCCAGGCCGAGGTGCCGCCCGGCGTCGTGAACATCGTCACGGGAGACGGGAGCACCGGCGCTCATCTCGTCAGGCATCCGGGGATCGACAAGGTGGCGTTCACGGGGTCGACCGAGGTCGGGAAGGCGATTCAGCGCGAGCTCGCGGGTCGCGGTGTCTCCCTCACGCTCGAGCTCGGAGGCAAGGCGGCGAACGTCGTCTTCGAGGACTGTGCGCTCGACCAGGCCGTCGAGGGCATCGTCAACGGCATCTACTTCAACCAGGGGCACGTCTGCTGTGCCGGCTCGCGCCTTCTCGTTCAGGAGTCCATCCACGACCAGCTCGTGCGAAAGCTCAAGCGGCGCATGGCGACGCTCAGGGTCGGTGACCCGCTGGACAAGAACACGGACGTCGGCGCGATCAACTCGCGCGCCCAGCTCGACCGGATCACGGAACTCGTCGCGATCGGGCAGGAGGAGGGAGCCGAGCTCTACCAGCCGCCATGCCGCCTGCCCGAGAAGGGTTGGTGGTTCGTCCCGACCGTCTTCACGAACGTCGCGCAGAGCCACCGCATCGCTCGCGAGGAGATCTTCGGCCCCGTGCTCAGCGTCCTCACGTTTCGCACCCCTGCCGAGGCGGTCGAGAAGGCGAACAACACGATGTACGGGCTCTCCGCCGGCGTGTGGACGGAGAAGGGGTCGCGGCTCCTGTGGATGGCGGAGCGGCTGCGGGCGGGGGTCGTGTGGGGCAACACGTTCAACCGGTTCGACCCGGCGTCGCCCTTCGGTGGCTATAAGGAGTCCGGCTTCGGTCGCGAGGGCGGCCGGCACGGGCTCGAGCCGTACCTGAGGTTCGAGTGAGCCTCCGGACGCTCACGTGCCTCGCGGCTGCCTCGCTCGGCCTCGCGTGGATCGCCTCGCCGGCCTCCGCAGCATCCGGGTGTGTGCTCTCGAAGACAGGCCCCGGCGTGGTGCCGGGGAGACCGTCGTTCAACGTCGGCGGCCGGTTCCTCGCCGTGTCGCTATCAGCCGGAGCACAATTCGTCGCCGTTCCAGAGGGGCGGCCGGGGAGGGCGTTCGTGCAGCCGAACGGCACGATTCGCACCAAGGTCGGCTGGTGGAGCCCTCGTGGCACGCCTCGCGTGACGGGACGTCGCCTGGACGCTCTCGCGCCGCCGCTGGACGCCCGGATCGGTGTGAAAAGCTTCGTGCTCGGGGCCGGGGAGTTCTATCCGAGCTATCTCTTCTTTCCAACGGTCGGCTGCTGGAGGGTCACCGCGCGCAATGCGAGCACGCGGCTCGACTTCACCGTTCGGGTCCTGAGGCGATGAGCAGAGCCCCCGTCCGCAAGACGTACAAGCTCTTCATCGGAGGTGCGTTCCCGCGCTCCGAGTCGGGCCGGACGCTGGAGCTCGAGGGGCACAACGTGGCGAGAGCCTCGCGCAAGGATGCGCGCGACGCCGTCGTCGCGGCCCGCAAGGGGCTCGCCGTGTGGAGCACCGCCACGGCCTACAACCGCGGGCAGG
>JACDBY010000230.1 GCA_013694685.1 Actinomycetota bacterium | reverse complement strand
GCGGGCCGCTCGATCAACGTCACGCTCATCTTCTCGCTCGAGCGCTACGCGGCCGTCGTCGAGGCTTATCTCCGGGGGCTCGAGCGGCTCGTCGCGGACGGTGGGGACCCTGCCGCGGTCGCGTCCGTCGCGAGCTTCTTCGTCTCGCGCGTGGACACCGAGGCCGACCGCCGGCTCGAGGAGGTAGGCCACCCGGAGCTCGCTGGGAAGCTCGCGATCGCGAACGCCAAGCTCGCCTACGCGCACTGGCAGGAGGCCTTTTCCGGCCCCCGCTGGGACAGGCTCGCCGAGCAAGGCGCCCGGCCGCAGCGCTGCCTCTGGGCCTCGACCTCGACGAAGAACCCCGCCTACCGCGACGTGCTGTACGTCGAGGAGCTCGTCGGGCCACAGACGGTCAATACGATGCCCGCCGAGACGATCGCAGCGTTCCAGGATCACGGCGAGGTGCGCGGGGCCACCCTGGCGGAAGGCCTCGACGAGGCGAGGACGCTCCTGGACGAGCTCGCCGCGGCCGGGGTCGACTACGACGACGTCGTCGAGACGCTCGAGCGTGAGGGCGTGCAGAAGTTCTCGGACTCGTTCACGGAGCTGCTCGAGGGGATCGAGACGAAGCGGCGCGCGACCGTGGCGCGCTGAGGACCGCGGCGGTCGATGGCCGGCACGCGCGCCAATCCGCTCGAAGAGGGCCTGGGGATCCGGCGGAAGCCGGATCCCTGCGCACTCGTGATCTTCGGCGCCTCGGGTGACCTCACCCAGCGCAAGCTCTTCCCCGCGTTGTATGCGCTCGCCTACCGTCGCCTCCTCCCGGAGCGCTTCGCGGTCGTCGGGGTCGCGCGCACCGAGCAGTCGACTTCCGAGTTCGAGGCATTGATGAAGGCCGCCGTGAAGAGCTATGCCCGCGACCCGTTCGTCCAGGGGGTCTGGGACAGGCTGAGCGGGGGTCTCCGCTACGTCCCCGCCGACTTCGCCGACGAGAACGCCGAAGACGAGCTCGACCGGGTCGTCGGTGAGCTCGAGGCGAGTCGCGGGCTCGGCGGGAACCGGGTCTACTACCTTGCGATCCCGCCTCAGGCCTTCGAGACGAGCGTCCAGGAGATCGGCGAGCGGCAGGATCACGACGGCTGGACGCGGGTCATCGTCGAGAAGCCGTTCGGCCACGACGCCTCCTCCGCCCAGCGGCTGAGCGACGTCCTGCACCGGTGGTTCCGCGAGGAGCAGATCTTCCGGATCGATCACTACCTCGGCAAGGAGACGGTGCAGAACATGCTCGCGCTCCGGTTCGCGAACGGGATCTTCGAGCCGGTCTGGAACCGCCAGTTCATCGACCACGTGCAGATCACGGTCGCCGAGTCGATCGGGATCGAGGGCCGGGCCGCGTTCTACGAGAGCGCGGGCGCGATACGCGATGTCTTCCAGAACCACCTCCTCCAGCTTCTCGCCCTGACGGCGATGGAACCCCCGATCGACTTCACCGCCGACGCCGTCCGCACCGAGAAGGTGAAGGCGCTCCGCTCGCTCCACACCCCGGGCCCGAAGTCGGTCGTGCGCGGCCAGTACGGGCCGGGTTGGGTCGAGGCACAGGAGGTGCGCGGCTATCGGGAGGAGGACGGTGTCGCGAACGGGTCGCTCACCGAGACGTTCATCGCGGCGAAGCTCTACGTCGACAACTGGCGGTGGGCGGACACGCCGTTCTACGTCCGTGCGGGCAAGCGCCTGGCGCGGCGCGAGACGACGATCGCGATCCAGTTCCAGCGCGCACCCCACCCGCCGTTCGAGGCGATCGCGGGCGACGGCCTCCGCCCGAACGTCCTCCTCATCCACGTCCAGCCCGACGAGGGCGTCTCTCTCGCGATCGGAGCCAAGGTGCCGGGTGCCGGGATGACGATCCGCACGGTGCACATGGACTTCCTCTACGGCGGCGCGTTCCGCGAAGGCCTGCCCGAAGCCTACGAGCGCCTGATCCTCGACGCCATGCTCGGTGACGCCACGCTCTTCACCCGCGAGGACGAGGTCGACGAGCAGTGGAAGCTCGTCGACGCGATCGTCGGGCCCTGGCAACGCGACCGGCCGACCTTCCCGAGCTACGCGGCCGGCACCTGGGGCCCGCGCGCCGCCGACGAGCTGCTCCATCGTGACGGGCGCTCGTGGCGGAGGCACTGACGGTGTCAGACACCGAACGACCGCCCCGCACACGGCTTGGCGTCGAGATCGCTGCTGAAAGGAATCCCGACTCGGTCCGGAACGTGATGCTCACGGGGTTCCGGGGCTGTAGAGCGATTGACACGAAGTCGGTGCGCTTTGCCCTTGACACAAGACGGTGTCTGACACCGTTTCTCGCCTGTGGAGCGATCGGCGCGAATTCGGCACTCGCGCGACCCTTGACAACGGCGGTTGATTGCCGATGAGCATCATCGCCGAGGTCGAGCGACAGCTCGCACAGGCGCGGACGCGCGAGCAGGAGGACGCGACGCCCGACCTGCGCGCGAGCACGATGACCCACGTCGTCTGGGCACCGCCCGAATGGCTCGCGCGGGCCCACAAGGTGCTCGCGGGGCTCGAGGAGCGTCATCCAGCCCGCACGATTCTGCTCGTGCCGAAGCCCACCGGCGCAGCCAGGGTCGTCGCCAAGGTGATCGTCCGCGACTTCGGCGTCGCGGGCGGGCACGAGGTGCTACCGGAGGTCGTCGAGTTCCGCCTCCACGGCGCCTCTGCGCGGCACCCGGCTTCGCTCGTGCTACCGCTCCTCATCTCCGACCTGCCGGCGTTCTGTCGCTGGCGAGGCGAGCCGCCGTGGCAGGGCGAGGCGCTCGCCGAGCTCGTCGCGGCCTGCGATCGCCTCGTCGTCGACTCCTCCGAATGGCCGGCGCCCTCGCGGCGCTACGCGCGGCTCGCCGCGCTCTTCGAGAGCATCGCCGTCTCGGATCTGGCCTGGCGACGCGGGCTCCCGTGGCGGGTCGCCCTGGCCGGCCTCTGGCCCGAGATCCGGCGCGCCGAGCACCTGGTCGTCGAGGGGCCCGAGGCCGACGCGGCGCTGCTCGCGGGGTGGCTCCGCTCGCGATTGCGGCGCCCTCTCCGACTGACGCGGCACAGGGCCGACACCCTCCGTGCCGTGACGCTCGACGGGGAGCCGGTCGAGATCGCCGCGGGTCCGAGACCAGGCCCGAGCGAGCTGCTCTCGGCCGAGCTCGACACCGTCGCGCGCGACCCCGTCTACGAAGCGGCAATGCGAGCCGTCAACCGAGCGACGCGAGGAGCTCGGCGTGGAGGAGCCCGTTCGAGGACACCGCGCTCCCCCCGTCCGGACGCCGCGCGCCGGCGAAGTCGCTGAGCGTCCCACCAGCCTCCTCGACGATCACCTGCGCCGCCGCGAGGTCCCAGAGCGAGACGCCGACCGCGTCGATCGCACCGTCGACTGCGCCCTCCGCGACGAGCATGTGCGCCCAGAAATCGCCGTAGCCCCGGACGTGCCACGCCCGCTTGGCGAGCGCCGGCAAAGGCCTGTCCAGCCCGAAGCTCAGGGTCGCGTCCTCGATCATCGAGATCGCGGAGACCCGGATCGGGGTGCCGTCGGCGAAGGCACCTCCGCCGCGGCGTGCCCACCAGCGCCTGCCGAGAGCCGGGGCCGAGACGACGCCGAGGGCGAGCTCGCCGTCCTCCTCGAGAGCAAGGAGCGTCGCCCACACGGGGATGCCGCGCGTGTAGTTCCTCGTCCCGTCGATCGGGTCGAAAATCCAGCGTCGCGCCCCGGAGCCCGCCGCCCCGTGCTCCTCGCCGAGAATCGCGTCCCCGGGCCGCTCACGTGCGAGCTCCGCGCGGAGCTCCCGCTCGACGTCGCGGTCGACCGCCGTCACCGGCGAGCGGTCGGACTTCGTCTCGACGACGAGGTCGAGCGCGCCGAAGCGTGGCAGCGAGATCGCGTCGGCCCGGTCGGCGAGCCGCAGCGCGAGCTCGAGGTCGGAGCTCAATCGACCTGGAGGTAGACCAGCGCCACGAGGGTGGCGCCCGCTGCGAGGAGCAGGAAGAGCCCGAAGAGCGCCAGGCCGAGACGCAGGTTCCTCCGCTCGAGCTCGGGATCCAGCATCTAGAGGATCACCGGATCGATGGCGGCCGCGACGAAGAGGAGCGCGAGGTAGGCGAGCGAGAAGTGGAAGAGGACGACGGCGTTCCTTCGCGTCGCGTCCACGCGCAGCCGCTGCGCCAGGAGCACGAGGTAGCCCCCCAGCAATCCGGCCACGACCGTGTACACGAGGCCGAGCCAGACCCCGGCGAGGAGCGTGAAGCCGACGAGCACGAGCGAATAGAGCAGGATCTGGCGGGTCGTCTCCTCGTCTCCGCGCGTCCCGGGCAGCATCGGTACGCCTGCCGCGCGGTAATGCTCCTTCAGCATCAGCGCCAGCGCCCAGAAGTGCGGCGGCGTCCAGAGGAAGACGATGAGGAAGAGCCAGAGCGCGGGCAGCGCGAGGCTCCCCGTCGCCGCGGCGTACCCGACGAGCGGCGGCACCGCCCCCGCGGCGCCGCCGATCACGATGTTCTGGTCGGTCGTGCGCTTGAGGTAGCCGGTGTACACGATGACGTAGAAGAGGTTGCCGACGAGCGCGAGCACCGCCGTGAGGACGTTCACCGTCGAGGCGAGGAGCGCGAAGGAGAGCGCCGAGAGGACGAGCCCGAACTCGAGCGCGCGCGGGGCCGGGACGCGACCCGAGGCGACAGGGCGCGACGCGGTGCGAGCTCCCATCAGACGGTCGATGTCGCGATCCATCACGTGGTTGAGCGCGCTCGCGCCACCACAGGCGAGGGCGAGACCGAGGAGCATCGCCGCGAGCGCCGCTCCCCCCGGAACCCCTCCCGCGCCGACGAACATCCCCGCAGCGCCGGTAAGGAGGAGGAGCGACATGATCCGCGGCTTGGTGAGCGTCAGGTAGTCGCGCGCTGGCCCGAGCGGCAGCGGCTCACCGCGGAACGAGACGGCGAGAACGACGAGCGAGGCAGCAA
>JACDBY010000145.1 GCA_013694685.1 Actinomycetota bacterium | reverse complement strand
CCCGTCGGCGCTCGCCGTCGAGCTCGTCCACACGTTCTCGCTCGTCCACGACGACCTGCCGGCCCTGGACGACGACGACGAGCGGCGCGGCCGCGCGAGCGCCCACGTCGTCTTCGGCGAAGGCGTCGCGCTCCTCGCCGGCGACGCGCTCCTTGCCGAAGGCCTCCGGCTTGCGTCGGGGACGGTCGAGTCGAGCCGGGAGCTCGCGGCGGCGACGGTCGGGATGATCGCCGGACAGCACCTCGACATCACCGCGGCGGACGTGGCGCTCGAAGATCTGCATGCGCTGAAGACGGGCCGGCTGTTCGCTGCCGCTGTGGGGATGGGCATCTGGGCCGCGGACGTCCCCGAGCCTGCCCAGCCGCCTTGGCGTGCCTTCGGCGAGGAGCTCGGTGTGCTCTTCCAGGCGGTCGACGACGTGATCGACGGCGACGGGTACGCGCTCGCGCTCGGCGAGGAGGGCGCGCGTAACGTCGCCGCGGATGCCGCGCGGCGCGCACACGACCGGCTCGCCGCGCTCAATGCGGACACGGCGGTGCTTGCGGAGCTCGTGGACGAGCTCGCCGTGCGCACCGCATGAGATAAGGGTGTGCTCGTGCCGCACCGGTAGCGGCCTCCGTTGATCGCTCTTTCAGAGCGCCTGCCCGAGGAGGTTCGCCCAATGTCCGTCGAGGTGCGTCCGTTCCGTCGCGAGGATCGCGAGCAGCTGACCGCGCTGGCCGGAAGTGTCCTTCTGGCGCGGCTCCCTCGAAGCTGCCGATGTGCTCCTCGCGGCCTGCGTCTCCCAGCTCGACCGTTGGGGCGCGCGCATGCAGTACGCCGACGGGGCACTCCCGTTCCCGGGCGTCTACGGCCTGCCCGAGCAGTCGCCGCACGTTCGTGCGGCATTCGAGCGCGGCGGATTTCATCGGGGGGACCGCGTGGAGACCGTCTACCTCGCCGACGTCGCGGACTTGCCGGAAGTCGGTGAGCCGCCGCTCGACGGTCTTCGTCTCTCGCGCTCCGTCGGAATCAACGGGACGCGCCTCTCGGCCTGCCGGGGCGACGACGTCGCGGGCGACATCGAGGTGGAGATCCTGGCCGAGTCCGAGCGGATAGGCCATCGGGGGCGATTCGCCGACATCGGCAACCTCGACGTCGTCGAGGGCGAGAGGCGTCGTGGGGTGGGTACCTGGCTGGTCGCCCAGGCCGGTGAGTGGCTCCGTTTCGGACGCGTCGACCGTGTGCTCGCCTACACGGGCCTCGAGGACGAGGAGTGGTGCGCGTCCTTCCTCGAAGCCGTCGGCTTCCGGCAGCTGACCCGGACCGACCGAGGCTGGAACCGCACGCCGGCCGCGCCCATGGGCGACCTCTGAGCGGTTGTCGGTTGTCGTACCGCCCCTCGTCAGCGGCGGGCGACATTGTGCGTGGAGCGATCTGGGCGGTACACAATCGGCACAGTGCGCCCTTGACGAAATTCGGTGTCTGACACCGGATCTCGAATCCGCTGCAAAACGGTCGAAACGGCAGTGGGGCGATCGGCACACGATCGGCACAGTCCGGGGTTGACAGAAATCGGTGTCTCACACTGGTGTCCGCTTGTGTGCGTGAACGCGCGGCACGATCGAGCCGCCGCTCGTCGGGACGTCCCGCGACAATGCCGGGGATGCGCAAGCGATTGGACGTCCTGCTCGTCGAGCGCGGGCTCGCCGAGAGCCGGGCGCAGGCTCAGGCACTCGTCCTCGCAGGGCTCGTCCCCGGCTATGCCAAGCCGGGTCAGCAGGTCGCGGACGACATCGAGGTGCACGTGGAGCGGCCGCCGCGCTTCGTCTCGCGTGGTGGCGACAAGCTCGCACACGCCCTCGATGCGCTCGAGGTCGATCCGGCCGGGAAGAACTGCCTCGATCTCGGTGCGTCGACGGGCGGGTTCACCGACTGCCTGCTCCAGCAAGGCGCGGCACGCGTGATCGCACTCGACGTCGGATACGGGCAGCTCCATCCCCGCCTCCGTACGGACGATCGCGTGACGGTGCTCGAGCGGGTCAACGCGCGACACCTCCCGCCGTTGCCCTATCGACCGGAGCTGATTACGTGCGACGTCTCCTTCATCTCCGCTACCCGCGTAGTGCCACCCGCGCTCGAGCGCGCCGCGACCGACTGGGCGGCCCTCGTCCTCGTCAAGCCCCAGTTCGAGGCGGGGCGGGCCGATGCCCCGAAGGGGGTCGTTCGTGACCCCGACGTGCACCGGCGCGTCCTCCGCGCCTTCTGCGGTCATGCGGCCGGGTGGGGTGCCCGCGTCGCCGGGATCGTAGACTCGGGGCACCCGGGGCCGAAGGGGAACCGGGAGTTCGTCGTCCACCTGATCGCGAGCGAGATCCCCTCCGAGCCCGATGACACCGAACGCCGGATCGACCGTGCCGTCGGGTGAGCCGATCACGCGCGTCGTGGTCGTGACCCACGGGCGGCCGGGACAGGTCGGCGACGGTCTCGACCGCCTCGTCGCGCTCGCCGCGCGCTCGGGTGTCGAGCTCGTCATCGGTGTCGAGGAGGCGGAGCGACACGGCGTGTCCGCGAGCGGCGACCCGGCGGCGGCCGAGCTCGTGGTCGTCCTCGGCGGCGACGGCACGATGCTGCGAGCGCTCCGCGCGTATCTCGGCACGGGCGTCCCCGTGCTCGGCGTCAACTTCGGCCGCGTCGGGTTCCTCAGCGCGCTCGGACCGGACGAGCTGGAGGGCGGGCTCGCACGGGTGCTCGCCGGCGAGCTCGAGGTCGTCGAGCTGCCGACGCTCGAGGTTGGAAACGGCGGGATGGCACACGTCGCGGTGAACGACGTCGTCGTCACTTCGGGCGAGATCGGGCGCATGATCGAGCTCGAGTGGGCGGTCGGCGGCGAGGACCTCGGTCGCGTTCCGTGCGACGGCCTCATCTGCTCGACGCCGTCCGGCTCGACCGCGTACAACCTGTCCAACGGCGGGCCCGTCCTCATGTGGGGGCTGGACGCGCTCGCAACGACGTTCGTCGCGCCGCATTCCCTCCACGCGCGCCCGCTCGTCGTTCCCCGAGGCAAGGACGTCGTCGTCTGGAACCGCACCGCCGACGTGCCGGTAGTCGTGCTCGTGGACGGGCACCGCGTGGGCGAGGCGGGTCGCGACGGCTCGGTGACGGTCCGGCTCGGAGAGGCACGCACGCTCCTCGGCACGCTGCCCGAGGCGACGTTCGTGAGCCGCTACCGCGAGAGCTTCTCGACCTGACGTCTGCGGTGCCGCGCCTCGGGCAAGCCGACGCGATCCCGCCATTGACGAAGCGCTTCGGAACCGGCAGGTCGAGCAATGCCGACGATCGACGCCACGAACGGACACTCCGCCCCAGCTGCACCACGAGTACACCGGCGGCGGCCCGCCTATCGTCCTGATCCATGGCTGGCCCCTCAGCGGCGCTGGGTCAGAGCACCTGTCCGACTGAAGCCGGAGCACGAGTTGGACACGTGCTCTCGCCGTCGCGCGAACGCGAGAATCGGTTCCGTCCGTTGACAATAATTGTCTGATGCGCTAAATATTGCCACATGGCAACCGCTGAGGCGACCGATCTGACTCCCGTGCTGGAGGCCCTGGCCGATCCCACCCGTCGCATGGTGGTCGAGGCGCTTGGCCGAGGTCCGAGGAGGGCAGGCGAGCTGGCGGCGACCGCAGCGGTCTCTCCGCCCTCGATGAGTCGCCAC
>JACDBY010000131.1 GCA_013694685.1 Actinomycetota bacterium | reverse complement strand
GTCAGAAGCACGTGCTCGGTGAGGGGTCGGCGCTCCGCCGGGCGATCGAGGAGGATCGCCTTCGGTCGCTCATTCTCTACGGGCCGCCCGGAGTCGGAAAGACGACGCTCGCCCGTATCGTCGCCGTCGAGACGGGTGCCGCCTTCGAGGAGCTGTCCGCCGTCTCCGCACGGGTCGACGACGTGCGCGGCGTGATGCAGCGTGCCCGCGATCGGCTTGGCGGCAACGGGCAGCGGACGATCCTCTTCCTCGACGAGATCCACCGTTTCAACAAGGCGCAGCAGGACGCTCTGCTCCCGGCCGTCGAGGAAGGATTGATGACGCTGATCGGGGCGACAACCGAGAATCCGTATTTCGAGGTCAACTCGGCGCTGCTCTCCCGCTGCCAGGTCGTCGAGCTCGAGGCGCTCTCCGACGAGGAGCTCGGCCAGGTCGTCCGACGTGGGGCCGCGGCGATCGGCGCAGCGGTGTCGGACGAGCTGGTCGAGCTGATCGCCCGGCGCGCCGGCGGCGATGCGCGAACGGCATTGAGCACGATCGAGCTGTCGTGGGAAACCGCCCTCGCCGAGGGCGCCCCTCTCGCCGAGCGTCACGTTGAAGACGCGGCCCGGAAGCGGCCGCTTCGCTACGACAAGGGCGCCGACCAGCATTACGACTTCGTCTCGGCTTTCATCAAGTCGATGCGGGGCTCCGACCCTGATGCTGCGGTCTACTACCTCGCGGCGATGCTCGAGGGCGGCGAGGACGCCCGCTTCATCGCTCGCCGGATGACGATCTTCGCCTCGGAGGACGTGGGCAACGCCGATCCCCGGGCTCTCCAGATCGCCGTCGCGGCTGCCCAGGCGCTCGAGCATGTGGGTCTGCCGGAAGCCCAGCTCAACCTCTCCCAGGCGGCGATCTACCTCGCAAACGCCCCGAAGTCGAAGGCGAGCGCGAACGCGATCTGGGACGCCCGCAAGGACGTGCGGGAAAGCGGCAACCTGCGCCCGCCCGCGATGCTCCGGGACGCCCACTACGCCGGTGCGAAGAAGCTCGGCCACGGCGAGGGCTACATCGATCCGCACGAGGATCCCCGCGGGTCGAGCCTCGACCACCTGCCGGAGGCGCTGAGGGGGCGCCGTTACTATCGGCCTTCGGGTACCGGTGAGGAGGAGGGGGATGGTTCAGACGGGAAATGAGGCGCCGGACTTCGATCTCGAGGTCGACCGGTCGCGGCGCGTTCGCCTGGCCGACTTCCGCGGCCGTCGCAACGTCCTGCTCGTCTTCCACCCCTTCGCCTTCACGCCGGTCTGCGAGGAGGAGGCGCTCGATCTGCAGGCCAACCTGCCGTCGTTCGCAAGCGCGGAGACCGAGGTGATCCTCGTCTCGTGCGACGCTGCCCCGGCACGACAAGCGTGGCGCGAGCAGCTGAAGCTGGACTACACGCTTGCCTCTGATTTCTGGCCGCACGGGGCGGCGGCGAAGGCCTACGGCGTCTTCGACGAACGGGACGGCTCGGCCGTGCGCGGCACGTTTCTGATCGACAAGACAGGCACCGTCGTCTGGAGCCTCGTCAACGAGGACAACGCGCGGCGTGAGCAACTCGTGAGCGGGTCGCTCTCGGCGCACCCTGAAGGCTTGCTCGACTAGGCGGCCAGGGCAGCCCGCGACGCGACGGCCGTTGCGAGCGCTTCGACGACGTCCCGCAGTTCGGTGAGGAGCGTCGCGTCGACGCCATGCTCGAGCCGATCGTCAGCCTTCGCGACCGCGACCGTGTCCTCCAGTGTTCGCGCGCCCAACGCGCCGAGCACCTTGCGTGTCTCGGCTGCCGCCCACACCCCGCCGAACATCCCGGTGCTCGACGAGACCACAGCGACCGGCTTGTTGCGGACGGGCGACTCGACGAGTGGGCGTGACACCCAGTCGAGTGCGTTCTTGAGGGCGCCCGGGATCGACGAGTTGTACTCGGGGGTTGCGATCAGGATCCCGTCCGCCGCCGCTAGTGCGTCCTTGAGCCGCTGCACCGCAAGCGGCTGGTCACCCGGTCGGTCGTCGTCGGCGTCATACGGCGGGATCTCCTTCAGCCCATCGTAGAGCGTGATGTCGATCCCATCAGGCGCGGCCGCGGCAGCCGCCTGCAGCAGGTCTGTGTTGTGCGAGCCGGCCCGGAGGCTGCCGCTGATCGCAAGAATCCGCATCGAGCTATTCCTCTACCCTGCCTGCACGAGTGCGATGTTCGCGGTGATCGTGATGTCGTCGGCGAGCGTCTTGGCGCCTCCAGGCAGGTCGGCGTTCCAGCTGACCCCGAAGTCATGACGGTCGATCGTCGTCTGTAGGTCGAGGCCGATCCGCTCCTTGCCGTAGCCGTCGGTGACAGGGCCTGAGACCGTTCCGACGAGCTCGACTGGCACCGTCGTGCCCTTGATCGTCAGAGCGCCGGGGATCGAGATCCGGTCGCCGTCACGCTCGATTCCGGTCGAGGCGAACCTCAGCTCCGGGAACTGCTCCGCGTCGAAGAAGTCGGGCGTCTGGAGATGGCCGGCCAGGTTCTCGTCGTCGACCTCCACGCTCGCAACCTTCGCCGTGCCCTCGAGTCGGCCGTCGGAAATCGTCG
>JACDBY010000118.1 GCA_013694685.1 Actinomycetota bacterium | reverse complement strand
GCGGTCATCCGCGGCCGGCGACCCGACACCCGGCCAGGTGACGGCGAATCGGCACACAGAAGGCACAGACACGTCACGCTCGCGCCCCTACCATCGGAAGCCCCGTGGGTGGGTGGGGGCTAGGGATGGGACCGACAGAGCGTGCACCACGCGTCGTCGTCACCAGACCGGCCGGTCGGGAGCGGAAGTTGCGGGAGCGGCTGGGAGAGCTCGGGTACGAGACGCTCCACGTGCCGCTCGTCGCGATCGAGCCGCTGGGGGACGGGTCGATCGACGTCGGAGGCTACGACTGGGTGGTGCTCACGAGCGTCACGGGTGCGAGCGAGCTGCGGCGACGCATGCACGGGACGCCGCGGCGGGTTGCAGCCGTCGGCGCGGCGACCGCCGAGGCCTTCGGCGGTGCGGACGTGGTCGCGTCGATCTCGAGCCAGGAGGGACTTCTCGCCGCGATGCCGGCCGAGCCCGGAAAGGTGCTCTTCGCGGGCGCCGAGGAAGCGCGGCGGCACCTGCCGGACCGTCTCGGGGCCGACGTGATCGTGCTCTACCGGACGGTCGAGCTCACGCCCGACGACTGGCCCGAGTGTGACCTCGTCGTGCTGGCATCCCCCTCCGCCGCCACGTCGTTCGGTCGTCTGGGGTCGTCGACCGCAGCCGTCTCCATCGGTCCCGAGACCACGAGGGCGGCCCACGCCGGAGGCGTCACCGTGCTCGTCGAGGCTCGGACGCACGACCTCGAGGGCCTCGTCGCCGCCGTTCGAGCCGCGCTCCCGGCGTCGTAGACTCAAGCGCGTGGTCATCTGTTTCCTGACGGACTTCGGGCTCCAGGACGACTTCGTCGGAACCTGTCACGGCGTGATCGCCCGCATCGCACCCGAGGTGCGCGTGATCGACGTCACCCACGGGATACCGGCGACGCACATCCTCCAGGGAGCGCTCGTGCTTGCGAGCACGCTGCCCTTCATGCCAGTCGGCGTCCACCTCGCGGTCGTCGACCCGGGCGTCGGTGGGGTTCGGCGGGCCGTCGCGATGTCCGACAGCGGCGGACGACTCTTCGTTGGGCCCGACAACGGGCTCCTGCTGCCCGCTGCCGAGCGCGCCGGCATCGCGGACGTCCGTGAGCTCGCGAATCCTGCCTACGCGTTGGAATCGATCTCGCGGACCTTCCACGGCCGCGATCTCTTCGCGCCGGCGGCCGCGCACCTCGCGATCGGCGTCCCGCTCGCCGAGCTCGGGCCGCCGCTCGACCCGGACGCGCTCGTCCGCCTCGACCTTCCAGAGCCGATCTTCGCCGAAGACCGGATCGACGCGACGATGCTCTACGTCGACAGCTTCGGCAACATCGCGCTGAACCTGACCCGCGACGACGTCGAGCGGGCGGGCGTCGTACCGGGCACGCGCGTCGAGCTCGACCTCGCCGGCGAGCGGTACTACGCCGTCACAGCCCGGACCTTCGCCGACGCGAGACCCGGCGACGTCATCCTGTACGAGGACAGCTATCGCAACATGTCGGTCGCGATCAACCGGGGGAGCGCTGCAGCGATGCTGCACGCGAGTCCGGGCGCCCTCCTCCGGATCCGCCTGCTCGACCCGGCGGCCGCGCTCCGTTAGAGGATCGACTGGCCGAGGGCGCTCGCAGCCAACTCGACCGCGATCGCGGCGCTCCGGTTCCGCTCGTCGAGGATCGGGTTCACCTCGACGAGCTCGAACGAGCCCGCGATGCCCGACTCGGCAAGGTCCTCGCAGGCGAGGTGCGCCTCGCGATGCGTGAGCCCACCCTGAACCGGCGTCCCCACACCCGGTGCGACCTCAGGGTCGAGCGCGTCGAGATCGAAGGAGACGTGGACGAACCCCGCGCCCGCAGCGCGGTCGATCGCCTCCTGGACGGCACGCTCGACACCGATGCGGTCGATCTCGGTCATCGTGATCGCGCGGATCCCGGTCTCCTTGATGAGCGTTCGCTCCGCGGGATCGAGTGAGCGGACGCCGAGGAGGACGACCCGCCGGGGATCGAGGGCCGGCAGGGCCAGACCGTCGTGCCGGAAGCCTTCGCCCGCCAGGCCCAGCGCGGCGGCGAGGGGCATGCCGTGGACGTTGCCCGACGGGCTCGTCTCGGGTGTGTTGAGATCGCCGTGCGCGTCGATCCAGATCGCGCCGCCAGGTACCCCGGCGGCCGCCCTGAGCCCCGACAGGGTGCCGAGCGCGAGCGAGTGGTCACCCCCGAGCACGAGCGGCTGGCCGCCACTGCCGACGATCTCCTCCACGATCGCGGCGAGCTCCGCGCAGGTCTCGAGGATCTCGGGCAGGAACCGTGCGCGCGTGTCGCGCACGGCGAGGGCCTCCGGTGCGGGCACGACCAGGTTGCCGCGATCGGTGACCCGGCAGCCGAAGGACGTGAGTCGCTCCTCGAGACCGGCGTAGCGGATCGCCGACGGCCCCATGTCGACCCCGCGGCGCCCCTGACCGAGATCGAGCGGCGCGCCGACGATGCTGACGGTCATCGGCGTCGCGGCCACGGCAGGGGAGGCTACCCGCCGCGCCGGCGCGAGCACGAGCGCGAGGCCCGGCTACACTCCTCGTCCCGGGCGAGGTAGCTCAGGTGGTAGAGCACACGGCTGAAAACCGTGGTGTCGCCGGTTCGAGTCCGGCCCTCGCCAT